>JBCBZF010000174.1:0-8693 GCA_039815525.1 Bacteroidota bacterium
CTGGGTCGGGCCCGTAATACCGAATGGGGCAAACGCTATCATTTTTCAGAGATCAACCGCATCGACAGCTTCCGTGAACGTGTACCGATCAGTACCTACGAAGAGCTGTATCCTGATATTGAACGGCATATGCTCGGCGAGCCGGATATACTCTGGCCAGGCCGGATTGAATGGTTTGCCAAGTCTTCCGGCACCACCAATGATAAAAGTAAATATATCCCGGTCAGCCATGAATCACTGGAGGATTGTCATTACAAAGCGGGGCAGGACATGCTGGCCATGTACCTCACAGCTCGTCCTGACAGCAAATTATTTACCGGAAAATCCCTGTCCATCGGGGGCAGTCATACGGCTTCCCCGGTAGGTCCTCAAGCGAGAGTGGGCGATGTCAGTGCCGTGATTCTCGAAAATCTGCCCAAGTTCTATGAGCTGATGCGTGCGCCAAGCAAAGAGGTCGCATTGATGGACCAATGGGAGTCCAAAATTGAGGCCATGGCCCGCGAAATTGAAGACGAAAACATCACGGGCCTTGCAGGTGTACCCACCTGGACCATGGTGCTGATCAATCGCCTTTTTGAACGCAAAGGCATCACCAGTGGCAATTTATTGGAGATTTGGCCGGATCTGGAAGTCTTTTTTCATGGTGGCGTCAGCTTTACGCCATACCTGAAGCAATTTGAAGCGATGATTCCGTCGGACAGTATGACCTATATTGATTGCTACAATGCTTCCGAAGGATTTTTTGGCCTGCAAAATGATCCGGATGACCCGGACTTACTGCTTTTGCTGGATTATGGCATTTTCTACGAATTCATCAAAGTAGAAGAATTGCATCAGGAACAGCCGCGTAGTTATATCTTGTCAGAGATTGAGTTGGGACAAAATTATGCCATGGTCATCAGTACGAATGGCGGCCTTTGGCGCTATTGTATTGGCGACACCATTGCGTTCACTTCGCGTACCCCCTACAAATTTCGGGTAACGGGTCGTACCAAGCAGTTTATCAATGCTTTTGGAGAAGAGTTGATGGTTGACAATGCCGAGCGGGCGATTGCGTTTGCCTGTCAAAAAAGCGGAGCAGAGGTAAAAGATTATACCGCCGGTCCGATTTATCTGGCGGGTACTGACAAAGGTGGACACGAGTGGGTGGTGGAGTTCAGCAGGTTGCCGGAAAATTTATCAGCATTCACGCAACTATTGGATCAGAGATTACGAGAGCTGAACTCTGATTACGACGCCAAACGAACGGCGGATCTGGCCCTTTCCCTACCGCGGGTCCACAGTCTGCCGGAAGGAAGCTTTCATCGCTGGATGAAAAAACGCAATAAACTGGGCGGACAGCATAAAGTACCACGGCTGGCCAATAGTCGTCAATATCTCGAAGATATCCTGGAAACGGTTTTGGTTTAGCGACTCGTGGCGTATCGGCTGAGATAATAATTGAGGGTGAACATGCCAAAGAAGTAATAATCATTGACAGAGGAACCGCCTCGAATGTCTCCAGGCTCAAAAATGCCTTCTGGCGCCCGGTTGCTCAATGCAACTGCGGTGGCGCCACTGTGCTCCAGCAACAAAGCGGGATCTGCATAAAATGTACTGACATCGTCCAGATAGTCTGTCATGGTCACCCGAAGGCCCAATTCGACTGAAAAACCCATCCGCTCAGAAATCCGATAGTTCAATCCGGCGCCAATCGGTGCGGCAGCCTGGAAGCGTGAGTATGGACCAGGTGAAGCTCCAGGGATAAACTGTCCCTCTGTACCCAATGGTTGCAGGTTGACCCACTCACCATTCAGCCGGGCTTGTGGATTGAAATACAGAAAAGCGATGCCACCAAAAACATAAGGTGTGATGAATGGCTCACTGACGTAATTATTGCCAAAGTTTTTATCCTTCCGAAACTCATAGATCAGAATACCGGAGGCTTCATAAATTTTGCTCTTGAAATGCAGATTACGCAGGCGACGGGCCTGAGACAGGGCTTCCGAATCAGATGCGCCTATTTCTCCAAAGGAAAAAGCAGTCCGAAAGCTAAAGTGATCGGTGAAATAATTGGTGTAGGCAATGGTGCCGGCTGGCCGTAGCAACATATTGTTAAACTGATCGGTCAGATCACCATAATAATAGGTGGTTCCCATGCCAAGCGAGATCACTTTGGTCCGCTGGGCCATAGAAGAGGTAAAACCACAAATGAGGAAGAAGGTAAGAATCAATGACGCTCTCATACGCCTTTATACGCTGGGGATAAACAAATTTTTGCTGGGTAAAGAACGCTTCAGTATTCGATTTACGTATAAGTCAACTTCCCAAAAAGGCATTTCGTTTGATCTGTCTAAGTTGGGGGGCGAGGCGTGGTGGACAAAGGCCAGACTGCCGATTCGTATACAGAATATCATCCGGCACAACCCACCGCTGCCTTCCAATTTGGAAAAGTCTCTGAATCGGGCTTATTTTCTTCAAACTTTTACTGTTTTTAGCAGTCTTTATCAAAAACCTCATCCATGTTTGCACGCGAGTTTGAATGCCCATCCTGTGGCTCCCCCATCAAACAAAGCAATCCCGGCTCACGCTCTCTGGTTTGCAGCTATTGCGGCCAGACCAGCCATCTGAATGCAGAGTCCCTGCAGGCAGCGGGAGAAAAGCATCTGCTCGCTGACTATGGGTCAATCCTCTCTGTGGGCGCGCAAGGCAAACTCTACGATCGGGACTTTCTGGTTTTGGGGCGGATCAGGATCGACTATGAAGATGGTTTTTGGGATGAATGGTATATCCAGTATCTCGACGATGGATCGACCGCCTGGATTCAGGAAGATGATGGCAGTTTTGTCCATTTTACCAGAGAAAAGGAAGTGGTCAACATACCGGGGATCTTTCAGTTGAAGGTTGGCAGTTGGTCTACCTTCGCTGATAATTGGGAGAAGACCTTCATTACCTCCCGCAGTGCTGCTCAGGTAAATGGTGGCGAAGGAGAGCTTCCATTTCGCATCATTCCCGGTGAAAAAGCAAACTTTGTAGAAGGCATTCAGGATGGTAAAATTGTGAGCATTGAGATTTTACCGGATGAAAAAGTGCTGTTTACCGGATTTGCCTTTGATATTAATGAATTTGTGATTGGTTAACGATATATGTCCACCGCAATCAAAACCCAGGCAGAGCTGACTTCGGTCAAGCAATTCAACTGCCCCAGCTGTGGCGCTGCCCACCAAGTCCTCAATCCGCGGGCCAAGATACTGGCTTGCGATTATTGCGGCTCAGTTCTGGACGTCAAATCTGAAGATTATCGTATCCTCGAAACGCTGGGCAAGCCCAGTCGTCACGCCCCAATGTCCTTTATTCGGGTCGGTCAGGTTGCCAACATCAACGGCAATGACTACCAGGTCCTCGGCCGGACACGCTGGCGCATGAAGTACAAAGAGTACTGGTCTGAGGAAGGCGAAAGTGGCTATTCCAATGAAGTCTGGGTATATGACGAATGGTTGCTGATTTCTCAACAGCGGACCTATCAATATCTCGTGGAAGACCGGGAAGGCTATTGGATGTCTGAAGAGATTATCCCGGAAACCCCTACCCTGACACCGAATAACCTAAGGATGAGTTTCTTCAAGGCGCAACCCCGTCAGATTGTGCGGGAATATGGCCACCAGGAAGTCATCTATTTTGAAGGGGAATCCAATTATCGTATCCGACAGGGAGACAAGGCCAAGTTTGGCACCATCATCGAGCGGGGAATTAATTACTCGGTTGAGTCCAGGCTCGACAAAAATGGAGAGGTAAAGGAAATTGAATTCTTCAAAGAAACCCCAATTTCCCGCAGAAAACTCCTGGAGGCTTTTTCCCAAAATGAGGAAATCGACAAGATCCGGGTCAGGGAAGGACATTGGCGGAATGTATTTCAGGTAGGGGCACTCGTTTTTGCTTTACTCGGCCTGTTGACATTCTATTCCATCACCAATGATGGCACCAATGTATTTACCCAAAGCTTCAACGCCAATCAATACAGCGACAGCCAGCCGTTTGTGAGTGATCCGATTCAAATTTCAGAACCGGGGCTGTACAAGCTGAGTCTGGATGCACAGTTGCAGAACATGGCGGAAGTATACCTGGTGGCCTATGTCCTGGACAAAGACAAAGCCGCCATCAATTCGCTGGATGCCAATTTTTATTATGAAACGGGCTACGAAGACGGCGAATCCTGGACCGAGGCCAATACGTCCGAGGGAAAGATATTCAAATTGGCGCAAGGCGATACCTACTATATTCAGGTTATGCGCAATGGAGAAGATCCCATCTTGCCCACCAATGTAACCATCAAGGTCAACAAAGGGATTTGGTTGACCCGCTACTTTATCATTGCACTGATCATATTGGGCATTGGGGTGATGATCGCCTATGCAAACGCAGGCATGGGAAAAACGAAATAAGACCATGAACGGATTGACCAAAATACTTGCCATCCTGATGTTTGCCGGAATCGGTGCCAGTGCCTACGCGGGTTCGACCATGGGCTGGGGCGTCAGCGGACTGGCCAATGATAAGACCATGGCGCAGATCAAGAAAAACTGCCCGGACTATTATCAAAACCGAAATGGAGATTGTCTGCGCAGCACCTTTCGCAGTTACTACCTGATCCGCGGCAGCCGTGGCGGCAGCTTTGGTAGCGGAAAATAATATGCTACGTGTATTGCTGGCCCTGAGCCTGCTATTATCTGCTGGTATCCTCCCGGCCCAGGTGCCGGGCTATCTCGGACGTCGTACCGTCATTCGTCTCAACCTGCATAGCTTTCCTGCTGGCAGTCCCGTGGTCAATGCCCTCAACAGCGATACCCTTTCATTGGGTGAAAGTCTGGGGGAATTAGGCCTCAATCTACGATTCAGCCTCAATGCAGAACGAGTCCTTTCACGCCGTTTTTCGGTGGGGGCAAGCCTGAATCAGATCCTGACCAAAACAGATTATACCTTTCGTGGTACCAGTGGGGATATGCGCATGGTCGGCGTCGCTCTGGGTGCTCATCTTCATATGTATACATTCCGCACCCGTGGCAACATTGCACCCCTGGGTCCTTATCAGAAAGTGGGCTTTCACATACTCCGATATCAAGTCCGGGATTTAGACGAAGTCTTTTTCCCAGACGGGCGTCGCAATCTGGGCAATTTTACGGATTTGATGATCAGCTATTCTCTTGGCACACAACGGATTTTTGCAGATCGATTTACCTGGCAGGTGGCCCTGGAAGGCGCCTGGGTGATCAAAGCTTTTCCACAAACGCTCAGCGAAGAAGATGATTTTCTCTACGCACGCTCCTCCAGTCGATTGAGGAGGTGGTTTGCGATCAACCTTCAGGCGGGTATCGGGCTACTCCTCTATTGATTGTGCCAGCAGCTGTTTCAACAAAGCTTCGATTTCTGCGCGGACCGGACTACGCATCCCAATCACACAACTTTTCCCATCTATGAGAATACGGCCGGAACCCATTGGCCTTGTTTCAATATGGAGACTGGTGTTGTTCAAGGTATTGGTCAGAAGGTGAATCAAAGGCTTCTGCTGCGCTCTGGTCAAAACAACGCTTTTCGGATCGCCGCCATCATACACACCACTGGAACTAAAGGCTGGTTTGACGGGATCGTAGCTGAGCTTGTCGTTGGCAAGGCGGTAGGCATTGCCAGAACCATCATGGTAGGAGTATGTCATGCGGAATTGGTGTTGGCAGGAAAGGAATAAACTTGTTAGCAGAATAAGATGATGAAATCGCCATTGCATACGACATGCTTTCTTCTCCCGTGGTGAAAATTGATCAGCCTGTACGAAGTTCATTTTCGGTATTCATTTATTCCTCATTGACAATATTGAGGCAACCATCTCGTTTTGCCGTACGATTGACGATTGGATGAGAGCGTGTCATGAAGATAAGCATAAAGCACTCAATCTTAGCCCTTTGAGATAAAAGGAAATATGGCCACCTTTGCGCACGCACATGAATGTTAACCATTTGCAGTATTTCACATTTACCTGATGAGAGCTTCATCATCGCCCTACAGGCGAAAGTGCTATACTTTACAGTTTACTCACACAAACAATTAAAGACATGAAAAACAAACTATTCCGAATTGCAGCCATTGTTACTTTGGCATTCACCATCGTTCTGGCTGGTTGCGAGCAACAGCAAATCATCAACCGTCTGGAAGGCGATTGGGAAGTTACTTCTTTCACAGAGGATGGAGTTGAGACCATCAATGCTGACTTCAACAGCGTAACCATCGAATTCGAAGAATATGATGGAGAAGAAGGTGATTTCAACTGGGTGTTCATTGGGACCAATGGCGCAACGGTTACCCTGACAGGCGAATACACCGTGAACGGAGACGGATCTGAAGTAGACATGGCTTTCCAAAGTGGTAGCCTCAGCGGTAGCACTTTTGAATTTGACCTCGAGGTTGACAAAGAAGAATTAGAACTGCAAGGCAATGTCAATGGTTTCAACTGGATCATCCAGGCCGACCGCGACTAATTGATCACACAAAACGACTTAGTCTCCCATGTCCTCTATCAGGGCATGGGATTTTTCTTTGTCTTCATCTGACCTCAATGGCTGAAATCGTAGTGATCCTGTAGCCTTTTGCCTGAAAAATACCGTTTCCCCTTTCGATCAATGTATCCTTTAAAGGCTTTGAGATAGGCATAGCCACCCTGGAAAGAAGGGACAACCAGGTACGGAATCGGATACGCTCCGGCAACTGCCAATTCATATTCCAGCGGAATCACCAGCACACCACTTGTGTCCACAAAGCCGAGATGGGCCATCGAATCGATTGTGACCACGGGCGCCAGGCCTTCCTGAAAATCTCCTGCCTGGTGATAGGCAGGCGAAAGTGTCAACACCGTATCTCCTGACAGATTCAGATAGCCGAAATAAACCGAATCCTGATAGACAAAGCGTCTGATGTTTCCCTGCTCATCCTCCTCCTGAAAAATGCGGTCCGCGGCAAATAAGAGTTTTCCTTCAGACAGCCGCCAGGTTCCGAAAGGGTATGCTCGGAGAAAATGTTTGTCCCGTGGTGGGGGAAGCGTGAGCACATGCTTTCCAACTGTATCCATGATCCCATAGCCCTTATGATATCCCTGAGCTGTATCCATAAAAAGGGCATAGCCGTTGACAAAGTCCCCGATATACCGATAATCAAAGGGGATAATGGTATCCCCCTGGCGGTTGATCACACCCGCGCGTCCTTGATCCCGATTCCGCACAGCAAAGGTTTCGCCCTGTAAAGGATCAGCCGGATGAGCCCTCAGGTCAAAGGACAGGTACTCCATTTCATAGTTCTTGTGCTTTCCGGCCGCATCCGTGAAATAACAATCTCCATCCTCATCATAGAATCCGATCAGGTTTTCGCCCAAGCGATACATCCCCTGAATGCCGCCATATCCATCCAATTCAACCCGCATATGCAAGGAATCTTCCAGATCGCGGGCTTCATACCAGGTATCGCGGAAATTATCTCCATATCGTCTGTAAATCAGCAAATCATCGCTGATACCAATCAGCCTGTTCTCAATGCTACCCTTGAAGTTTTTGTGCAAAACGCCACTTTTCCCATAGACAAAGTATTGTCGTCCGTAGCGAAACCAGGCCAGAGTATCCTGATGGTGAAAACCGCCATGATCATGCGAATTCTGCCTGAACAATAAGTTGCCCTCGGTATCGAAATACATATTCAAAATCGCTGTCTCATGATAATCCGACAGCGTGGTATCCGCGATGATCCGGATCATGCCATGAAAGAGATCGCCTTCTTTGAACAGATTTCGAAAGTATGGCGGGACAATGGTATCAGCTTTCGGACTGATGACACCGTACAACTCATGCTCGGCATTCATCTGAACAATCGCGCCTTCCGGATAGACCGCAAATACCTGCGAAAACCGGGGCTCGATGCGCCAGCTCCCATCTTTTTTATCGACAAACCCAAATTTCTCCCCCACCCGAAAAGGGATCATGGAGACCGAATCACCATCCAGCGGAATGTGCTCCCGATAGAATTTTTTGACCATCAGGCGGTCATTGATGCTGTACCAGCGGCGGAGTGAGTCGGATTGTGCCCAGGCATTTGACAGAAAAAGGGTCAACAGCAAGCAAAGTATCAGCTTTTGCATAAACATAAATAAGATGATTTAGACGGGTAAAGCCTGATCATAGCCAAAGTGGTCAAAATCGATGCGGTATTTCTCATAGACTTTTTCTGCCAAGGCGTCAGTATAATGCGTTCTGACCTTTTCTCCTGCGGAAGTCGCGTGTATGGCTTCCCTTCGGTAATAAGCCTGATGGTCAATGCCAATTTTTTCCATGATGCCGATCAGATCATGCTGAAAGTTTTCAAATCGCCCGATTTGATCATATTCGATTCTGGTCTGATAGGTTTGGTCATACTGCACCCGCCAATGCTGGTCCATGTTGATGACTGGCTGCGCCACCACCGCATCCACAAACTGTTCAAATGAAATCGGTTGACTGACATCCTCCCCCAGCCCCAATTGCTGCGTGATGGCACTTTTCTGAAATTGATTGCCCTGAATTTTGTCCAACCAGGCCGAAAGCAAACGGGTATAGGGATTACGCACGAAACAAAAGCGAAACACGTCCGGGCTTTCCAAAAAGGCGACCGTATCGGCCATTTGCATGACATTGAGCAAAGGAGAA
>JBCBZF010000339.1:0-6575 GCA_039815525.1 Bacteroidota bacterium
AATATCGGCACCCATACTTGAAACAGAACAGATACTCATCTGTTCTGTAAGCTTTTCAGTAAAAGTGCCATTCTGATTATTAATATAGAGATAGTCGCGTTCCCAAAAGTCATTGCTTATGTACATATCTGGCCATGCATCACCATTGATATCTCCAATGGATATTCCTAGTCCAAATCCAATAGCGCTGCTATAAATGCCCGCTTCAGCGGATACATCGGTAAATTTCCCTCCATCATTGCGATAGAGTTTGTCTCCCCCCAATTCGTCCCGCTCATCACGGCTTTGCTGATACAGGCCGCGATCACTTGGATCTTTGAAGCTGTTGTTCAGGAGATAACAATCGAGATCTCCATCCAGATCATAATCAAAAAAGGAGGCATGCGTCGAAAAGCCTTTGTTGTTTAAACCATATTCTGCTGCTGCTTCCCGAAAAGTAGGTTGATTGTTTTCACCGGAAGGATCACCGTTATTGATAAACAGTTCATTCTCTTTATTATCACCAGCTACATCACCGGAATTGCACACATAAATGTCCAACCAGCCATCTGCATTGATATCGACCATGGCCACACCGGTACTCCAGGCTTTTGTACCCTGAATACCCGCCGCTTCACTGATATTGACAAATTGTAGCGTGCCCTGGTTCAGATAGAGTTGATTGGGGCGCATATTGGCGGTGAAATAGACATCATCCAGCCCATCATTGTTGACATCGCCAATGGCGACGCCTCCACCATTGTAGTAGTTCCGATAGGTAAGCACATTGAACTGCTCCCCATCCTCGACCTGATTCACAAAGTCGATCCCGCTTGCCTCTGCATCCAGGCGCTGAAAAAGTGTGGACGTGGTGGTCGTTTCAGCATCCGACTCTGCCTTCTGACAGGCAGAAAAGCTCAGGGCCAGAAAAAGTAGCAGGAATAAATCCTTCGTAGTAGCGCGTCGATTCATGATTCAAATTTCGCAAAAGGCTGATGATAATGAAAACATCAAGCTGAATTTCCAAGTGGTAGTCAGGATCTGTAATTTCAGGCTAATCTTATGCAGAAACCATCCTCAATCCTGCTGCTTTTCATGTCAATGCTGCTGTTGGCGTGTGGCGATAATGGAAATCAGATTCAATCTCGCTGGCTGCGGGATTTTCAAGCCCTGGGGACCAGTTCTTCTCCTCGCTGCATTGACCTGACGGGAGATGGGGTACTTGATGTTGTCATCGGAGCGGGACAATTAGAATTTGAAGCCTCAGATTCTGCAGTCCTGGCCTTGGATGGACAAAATGGACAAATCCTTTGGGCGGCACCAGCCCTGGATCAAATGGTCGGTTCAGCCCGCTTTCTCGATATCAATGGCGACCAGACACCAGACGTGATCATCGGGGGCCGCTCCGCACAGTTGATGGCTTTGGATGGAAAAAATGGCGAAAGCCTCTGGCGCTACCAAAAACCAGGCGGCGGCAACACGCCCTCCAGCCTGATGCGTTACAATTTCTACAATTTTCAACTGATCCCAGACCAAAACCAGGACGGTCTGCCGGATATCCTGCTGAGCAATGGCGGCAATGTGATGGCTCCACCAAACGACGACCGCCTGCGGCGAGCTGGCGTCCTGGCCATCATGGACAGCCACGATGGCAGCATTCTACAGGCCGACACCATGCCTGACGGACGGGAGACCTATCTTTCTCCAGTGGTGATGGAGCACGATAACGAAGTCAGCATTCTCTTCGGTTCTGGCGGTGAAACGGCCTCAGGGGGATTGTACCGGGTCAACCTGAACGAATTCATGCAAAAAGGCCTGCAAAACGCAGAACTGCTTCTCCAAAGAGAAGGTCAGGGCTTTGTTGCGCCACCTTTGGTGATGGATCTGAATCAGGACGGAAAGGAAGACGTTGTTGCCAGTTGGCATGGCGGCGAAATGATCGCCATCGATGGACAGACCGATTCTGTTCTCTGGCAATTCCAGATCAAAAACTCCGAACTCAACAACAGTCCGGCCCCGGGCTACTTCAATGCAGATAGCATTCCCGATGTATTCACCTACTTCAGCCTCGGCAAATGGCCAGAGAATAATGGCGCCGTTCAGGTGGTTCTGGATGGGCGGGATGGCAGTCTGATTGCCCGTAAAAACATTGGCTGTTCTGGTTTCAGCAGTCCGGTGGTTCTGGATGGCAATGGCGACGGACGGGATGAAGTCATATGGAGCGTCAATGAATACAATTGTACCGGTATTTATCTTGCCAACGGCAAACACCGTTTGCTACACTGGGATGTGGCAGTAGATAGTATTTCTGAAATTCTGCCCTCGCAAAAGCTTAAAAATGTAGGTTCTACGCCCTGGATGGGGGATTTGGATGGTAATGGGAAACTGGATATCGTCTATTGTCTCCAAGCCAATGCAGTCAAAGTTTACGAATACTTTGGCATTCGACTGGGTCGTTTGGAGACGCCTTTCCCTGCGGGACAGCCGCGCTTATGGGGTGGCTATCTGGGACAAGATGGCACAGGCGTCTGGCAAAAAACACCGGAGGTCGTACAGTAAAGATTCGCTGTCGATTCACAGCATCTGTGTATCTGTATCCTTTCTACCAATTTATTCTGCAAACTCATATTTCCGTTCGCCTACTGCTTCTTTGCCTACACAGAAGATGGTGATTTTACGGAGTTTCCCTTTAAGAGAAACCGTTCCGACTTCTTCAAAGGAAAGCCCATTCCAATCGGTGATTTCTTTTTTCAGTTTCTGGGAAATCAGAATTTGCTTCCCAAACTCATTACACCTTCCCTGAATGCGAGCAGCCGTGTTGAGAACATCGCTGTGATACGCGATTTCTTTTTTGACCACACCTACCTCCGCTACCGTAACCAATCCCATGTTGACGCCCGCTTTGAATGCCGGGACCAGATCATATTTATTGAAGTAGTAATCCGCCCGCTTTTGGATGGTGTCATTGAAGGTAAAAAAAGCATGCAGACAATTGGCCGCTTTGAGACCTGTTTCCAGGGGCCAGGTCAACACTGCTTCATCCCCGACGTATTGGTAGATTTCTGCATTGTGCTTCCGAACGGCTTCGGTCAGGTCATAAAAACAGTCCTGGATCAATTGGCTGTACAACATATGTCCCAAACGCTCCGCATAGGTAGTAGAAGAACGAAGGTCCAAAAACATAAAAATCCGCCCTTCTTCCTTGGGATTGTGATATTTCCCGGTCATCACTTTGTACAAAATACCTGGTCCAAACATGAGATTCATCTGGCGGATCAGGTTGAAAATGATGCTGATAAAGGCCGAATAAATCAGCAGCATATAGCTGGTCGGTGTGAACATATTATCGGCCAATACGCCCCAAATCTGATGATCGATGGTATGGAAGCTGGCATAATAGGTCAGGCTGATGGCCATGGCCAAAATGATCAGGGTAATCATGATGTGAGTCAATGCCCTGAATAAAACCAGCAAACCATAGGGTAAGCGACGAAAGAGTTTACGATCCAACACCCAGTTGATAACGGAGAATCCCAGTCCAAACAGGAAGCCCAGAGACAGTCCTTCCACCAGAATAACTTCCAGCAGATTGATGTCGTCGATGGTCATCTCATAGATGACCCCCGTTTCCACGCCATAGTTACGCACGGCCGCAAATAAAGTGAGGGCCAGAATCCACGCCAGCAGATTGATCAGTAACCGACGAACATAGAGACGGGTGCGCATGAAGGAAGCTTGTGGGATGAAATTATTCAAAATGCGGCAGGCTGCAAAATGACAAAGATTTCCCTGCGAAATAATTGCTGGCGGGCAGATTGCTTGATAAATTGCTTTTTGCTATGTCACAACCCATGCAATTCATCATTCTGGACTTGGAAGCCACTTGCTGGGCTGACCGTTCCCTCCCACACAGCAGTGAGATCATCGAAATCGGTGCTGTCAAATTGGACCATCAGGGCCATGAAACAGACCAGTTTATGGCTTTTGTCAAGCCGGTTCTCCACCCGACCTTATCAGATTTTTGTACCCAACTGACCACCATTCGGCAGGAGCAGGTAGATGCAGCAGCGCCTTTTCCTTCTGTGATCAAAGACTTCATGGACTGGATAGGTGTTGGGACAAAAAGTTACGTTTTGGGCTCCTGGGGCCATTATGACCGCAAACAACTGGAAAAAGACTGCAAATTGCACGAAATATCCTGCGAATGGCTCCAGTCTCACTTTAGTGTCAAACATCAATTTGCGAAATTGAAACAATTCAAGCGGCCATGTGGTTTAGGCCAAGCACTTGATAACGAAGGCCTTACATTTAAAGGCACGCCTCACCGGGGCATCGACGATGCCAGAAATATCGTCCGGATCTTCAGCCGGTATTTCGACCAGTGGAAACTGCCAGTGTAATTTTTTATATACTAGTTGCAACTAACTACACGACGTCAAACGCTTACATCTACCCAAGCATGGAATTAAGAATAGAAGGACTCTCAAAAACCTACCCCAACGGCACCAAGGCCCTCAAAGACATCAATCTCTCGATTCCCACTGGTATGTTTGGGCTGCTTGGCCCCAATGGTGCAGGCAAGTCCACTCTGATGCGTACCCTCTCAACCTTGCAGGAAGCCGATACCGGAACTGCATTTCTGGGGGAATTGGATGTCTTGAAGCAAAAAGACGAACTAAGAAAAGTCCTGGGCTATCTTCCGCAAAACTTTGGCGTATATCCCAATATCTCTGCCGAAGAGTTACTGGATCATTTCGCCGCTCTGAAAGGCATTCACAATAAAGGAGAGCGAAAGGAAATTGTGCACGAGCTACTCAATCAGACCAATCTCTTTCAGGTACGCAAGCGTAAGGTAGGCAACTATTCTGGCGGGATGCGCCAGCGCTTTGGTATTGCGCAGGCCCTGCTTGGCAATCCTAAACTGGTCATCGTAGATGAACCGACCGCAGGGCTTGATCCAGCGGAGCGACATCGTTTCCATAACCTTCTGAGCGAAATTGGTGAAAACATCATCATCATTCTCTCCACGCACATTGTGGAAGATGTGAGTGATCTCTGCGAAAATATGGCGATCATTTACCAAGGGGAAGTCATCACCAGGGGGGTCCCCAAAGATCTAATTGAAGCAGAAAAAAGCAAAATCTGGCAGGCGACCATTGAAAAGGATTTGTTGCCAGATCACCAAAATCAGTACAACATCATCTCCTCACGACACTTTGCCGGCAAAATTGTGGTGCGTGCCTATGGAGACGATTTGCCGGCGGATCATTTCGCCCCTGCGCTCGCCAACCTGGAAGATGTCTATTTCGCCCGTATCAAAGAGCGTGAAGCAGAGCTCAGACGCGCCGTTCAAGCTTAGTTTTCACTGCCAACAATCTGATCACCATGTTTAAAGATATTTTCCTATTTGAACTGAAATACCGCCTGCGACGGCCTGCGACCTACATCTACTTTGTGGTGTTGATGCTGGTTGGCATTCTGTATGGTGCCATTCTGGCTGGTGCGGCCGGTAGTCAGCCTGCCAGTCAGTTTACCGGAGGAGGCAACAACCTGGCCAACTCCCCCATTGTGTTGCACCAATTGATTCTGGCCCTGACCCAAATCGCCGGAACCTTCATCATTGCAGCCTTTATGGCCGTGCCCATCTACCGCGACTTTCGCTACGAGATGCACTCCCTGCTGTATACCAAACCCATTAGTAAGTTTTCTTATCTCAGCGGGCGTTTTAGCGCTTCCTTTCTGATCATGCTGGTGGTTTTGCTGGGCCTCGGTGTAGGCGTTATTTTGGCCATGCACTACCCGGATTACGCCAATCCACCCAAGCTAGGTCCATTTAACCTTTGGCACTATCTCAACCCATACCTGATCAATGTGCTCCCTTATGCGTTTTTCACCGGAGCCATCTTTTTTGCAACTGTCTCCCTGACCCGTAACGAATATTTTATTTACCTCAATGCAATTTTGATCCTGGTTCTATTCTCCGTTGCATCCGGTATCCTCAGCACGGTAGACAATAAGCTGATCGGTTCTTTACTGGATCCAACGGGTGGGGCTGCCTTTGCTAATACCGTCGAATATTGGACTGTATTTGAGCGTAATAACCAGACCATCGGACTATCAGGACCCGTTTTATTCAATCTATTGATTTGGCTTGCCGTTGGAATCGGCATTCTGGTTTTCACCTATCGTTCCTTCACCCTGACGCATGCCAAACCAGAACTGATTGGCAGAAAATCTACTCTGACAGAAAAGAGTCCGAGTATTTTTGACACCCTCAGTCTGCGTAAAGTAAATCTGCCCAAGGTCTCCCAGCGGTTCGATTTTGGTGCCTCACTTTCTCTGTTGAAGCGACTCTATTTCCGCGAAATCAAAAGCATCCTGCGGTCCCCCATTTTCCTTGTGATTTTGGGCGTAGCTGCTTTGTTCGTCATCATAGGTTTAGCCTTTGGTAATCAGGCAGCCCCTTACGGTATTGGCTCATTGCCGGTTACCTAAGGCTAAACCTATGATGACGAACAAAGCAGCTACGCCCAAAATCACACGGAAAATGGGGGACCGCAGGATGCGTTTGATTTCGCGGAAATAGAGTCGCGTCA
>JBCBZF010000432.1:0-5832 GCA_039815525.1 Bacteroidota bacterium
AGATGAGCTTTTCATCAAATGTAGGATCAGAACCGAAGGTCAGGAATGACGATTTCTTGGATTTGTTGGCGGTAAATTCAGTCTATTGTTTAATAAATGTCTGGTTGTGAGATATTTATGGTAATGCTGGACGTAAAAAAAGCCCTCTTTTTGAAAAGAGGGCTTTTCCTGATAAGATATTGGTTCGAAGCTAGCGACCCTTGAACATATTCATATTATTCATGGCTCGAGTCATTTTTCCGGCTTTTGCCATGCCATTCATCTTCTTCATGGCCTTTTTCATCCCCTGGAACTGTTTGAGCAATTCATTTACCTCACGAACAGGTCGGCCGGCACCTGCAGCGATACGCTTGCGTCGCGAACCATTCAGGAGAGCAGGGTTTCCCCGTTCTGCCCTGGTCATGGATTGGATGATGGCTTCGATATGCTTGAATGCATCATCTTCAATGTCCATGTTGCGGGTCAATTTGCCCATGCCGGGGATCATTTTCAGCAGGTCTTTGATGTTCCCCATCTTTTTGATGGCCTGAATCTGAGAGAGGAAATCATCAAAGTCCAGTTCATTTTTCCTGATCTTCTTCTGAAGCCTCTCCGCTTCTTCCTGATCAAATTGCTGTTGGGCTCTCTCAACCAGAGAGAGGACGTCTCCCATGCCAAGAATCCGTGAGGCCATCCGATCTGGATAAAAGAGATCCAGAGCATCCAATTTTTCACCTGTGCCGATGAATTTGATTGGCTTTTTCACCACCGAACGAATGGAGATCGCAGCACCACCCCGTGTGTCACCGTCCAATTTGGTCAGGACCACACCATCAAAGTCAAGGCGATCGTTAAAGGCTTTGGCCGTATTGACTGCATCCTGACCCGTCATGGCATCTACCACAAAGAGAATCTCATTCGGATTGACTGCAGCCTTGATCTGGGAAATCTCGTTCATCATTTCCTCGTCGACTGCTAATCGACCGGCGGTATCGACGATGACCAGATCCTTGCCATTCTTTTTTGCGTAGGCAATACCGTTCTGAGCAATCTCTACCGGATTCTTATTTTCTACCTCTTTGTAGACTTCTACATTGATCTGCTCTCCAAGAACCGTCAACTGATCGATCGCCGCCGGACGGTAAACGTCACCTGCGACCAAAAGAGGGTTCTTGCCTTTACTTCTCAGCATCCGGGCCAACTTACCAGAGAAGGTCGTTTTACCTGAACCCTGCAGACCAGCGATCAGCACCACTGAAGGTGGGTTTTTGGCATAAGAGACGCCTTCGTTCTCCCCACCCATCAACTTGGTGAGTTCTTCGTGAACGATTTTGACCATCAACTGCCCGGGAGATACCGCAATGAGAACGTCTTGTCCCAATGCTTCTTCTTTCACCTTGTTGGTGAATTCCTTGGCGACTTTGTAGTTGACGTCAGCATCAATCAGCGCCCGGCGGATATCTTTGAGCGTTTCGGCTACATTGATTTCCGTGATCCGGCCTTGTCCCTTCAGCTTTTTAAAAGCCTGATCTATATTATGCGAAAGATTCTCAAACATGTGCTTTTGTTTACCCTACAACAAAGGAAGCCAAAATTAAGGAATTTACAGGCTGTTTTCAATATACCTTTTCAAGCTCAAATAAGTTGTGCATCTTGAATAAAACACAAGCATGAATTCCCTGAAATACATATCGCTCTTCTGCCTGCTGTGCGGCCAGCTTTGGGCTCAAAATATCTCCGTCAGCAATCTGACTGCCTCTTTCAGCCTGAACAACAACCGTCTGACGGTGGTATACGACCTGGCGGAGGCAGATATGATGCCAGTAGAAGTGGTACTGCGTGTATCGGATGACAATGGACAAAGCTTTTTGTTACCGACCGCTAACGCCTTTGGAGACGTAGGACCGAATGTTGCAACCGGAACCAACCGAGTCATTTATTGGGATGCCGCTGCGCCTCTACCAATTAGCCTGTTGAAAGTGGCGGTGATTGCTATCCGACCCGAAGTCTTTCCCTTAGATGCGTTCAGCAGTCAGGTAGATTCGGCCAGGATGCTGGCTGATTTTGGCTGGATGGCGACACTCCGTCAACGGAATCAGAATCCGCAGCAACTCGCATTGGTCAAAGATTCGATTCGTCTTCATTTATTGCGATATGGTTTTGACGTCAGTTTGCAGAACAATCAGGTGGGAAATTATACCCTCCAAAACATCATTGGGAAGCAAAAAGGATTGGTCAATGAGCGGTTGACTTATGTAATTGATGGACACTACGACGCTGTGAGCAATTCACCCGCTGCGGACGACAATGCTTCGGCAGTGGTGGGGTTTTTGGAAGCAGCACGTATTTTATCTCAGTTCACATTTCGAAATTCCATCCAGGTAGTTGGTTTTGATTTGGAAGAAGAAGGCTTGATTGGGAGCAATTATTTTGTCCAGCAATTAACGAATGGGACAGACTCAATTGCTGGCGTGATCAACCTTGAAATGATAGGGTATTTTGATGATGCACCCAACAGCCAGACATTGCCCACTGGTTTCAATCAGCTTTTCCCCAATGCTTACAATCAGGTGGCAAACGATCAGTTTCGGGGTAATTTTATCACCAATGTCGGAAATGAGGCCAACTTGATTCAGACCTTTGATTCAGTTGCGGCGCTGTATGTGCCTGCTCTCAAGGTTGTTACAGTCGATGTGCCTGGAAATGGCAGCATTACCCCCGATCTGCGACGGAGTGATCATGCGTCCTTCTGGGATGCCAATATTCCGGCTTTGATGATCACCGATGCGGCAGATTTTCGCAATCCCAATTATCACTCACCCAATGATACAGTGGGAAGCTTAGACCTCGGATTCATGAAGCAAGTGGTGCAGGCAAGTGTTGCGAGCATGGCTGCGCTTGCAAAACCCATTTCTGCTGCAGCAGACACTACCGACGTGGCCATGCAGAATACGTCCGTTGCGACAGATATTGATTGTCGCCCTAAGATAATTTGGCAAAACGATCAACTGAGAATCAAATGGGCTGGAAGCAATTGTTCCTCCATCATTGAGGCCATTCATTTAATTGATCTTCAGGGGCGGACGGTAGCCAAAAGTCTGACCCCAAATCAACCGGACGCTTTTTCTGCCCAAATCTCTCAACAAGCCTCGGGCCTGTATCTTTTGCAACTGACGCTTGGGCAACAACAATATGTCAAGAAATTATGGATAGGGCGCTAGTGGGTTTCTGCTTGAGGGAGTTGGATAACTCCTTGACAAAATGTCCGCGTGTGCCGGATTACGCCATCTATATCCTGAGAATAAATGTCTGAAGCGATGGCATGTACACCGGCTTTTGGCAATGAGATTGCTTGTTTGTGATCTGCTTGAGTGCCTAGCTGCCTGAACATCTTTAACATGGCAGGAACTGACACGACCTGATCTTGTTCTCGCTTGTTTTTGAAATAATACAGCATCAGGGTGGGGCAGTGGATCTGGCGGAATATGCGTTTCTGCATATAAGTCTTCAATAAGCGGTGAAGAGCCAAAAGCGATCGGATATGAACGTGATCGTACCAATATGGATTGGGCACATCAGCAGAATACTTTCTATTTCCCTTGAATGCCCAACGGGCAAACTGGATTCCCCCTGGCCATCCAAGTAGGAAGGCCGCTGGATTCTTGATGCGAATATTAGGAGAGTAAAGGATTTGTCCGGCAATACCAGGGAAAAAGCTACTAAGAATTAAGGAAAGACTGCCGCCGGTGGACGTACTCATCAGGATTACTTTTTCGCCGATTCTTTTCCCAATGGCCAATGCTTCAGCTGCACTTTTGACCAGTCCCTCTCTGTGCATATTGATGAGGGGCTCCTCTGCCTCCAGACCGTGAGCCTGTAATCGTGCCAGAAAAAGATTACAGCCAAATTCTGCCGCAATGCTTTGATGAACCGGATGACCTTCACCCTGACTGGCTGAAAAGCCGTGTAGATATACAATGGAATAAGGCGTCTTTTTTTGAAAATGGCCATCTGCCCATACGATTCTGGCTTCGTTATCCGGTCGAGTTGATGCTTTCGTTTCGGTATGGACAATCCATGCCTCTAGTTCAACCAGATTTTCTGGAACCTCCGGCAGGCTAGGGGGCAGCAATACCTCATCCAGATACAGGTGCACCAAAAGGATGATGAGACCGAAAAAGACAAAAATGCCAATCGTCAGCAAATACGCCATACACGAAAATACAAAGCTTTGGCGGAATGATATAATAGCCAGTGAATCCTGATTGGCTCAAGGCTTCATCAATCGATGTGCTTGGTTTCAACAATCAGCGCTACCGCAGTTCCGCTCCCTCTCTCCGCAGAAAAAGAAATATCATTCCGGCCATACTCCAATTGTCGGATGTCCATCAGATCATTTGCCAGACCATCATGGATTTGTTGGGGAAAACTACCATTGGCCTGCTGGATCTTACGCAGCAGTATTTCTGGATTCAGCGGTACCTTTGAATATATTACGCAGAGGTATTCGCGCCCAATTTGATCATCAAATTCAAGGCTGGGGATGAACAATTGTTCTTTTGCGGCAGGGCGCCCTGCGTCTCCATTAGGAGGATAGAGGAGATAGCTTTCCCCATTTGGATCAGCACCCAAAACATACATATACGCCGGGCGGTTGGCGGCTGCATACACACGAAATTTGGTCCCACTGGAATAAGCTTGCTTGCTTCGATATAAATTTCCGTATAGACTGGCCTCCATCTTCCGGCCATTGTCAAGTTCCATTCGAATGTTACCCGCGAAATCGGAAGTGGGACTAGGACGTTTCAAGGGGCGGAAACGTGGTCTCCTGGGGCGATTCTCATTTTCGGTGATCAGCTTTTGTTCTTCACCCAGATCAATATGCCCCGGATTGCTGGCACCAATCAGGACATAGCCGTATTTGACGAAATTGGCAAAATCACGATATCTGATCCAAATGTACCCACCATTGCCCCAGCCTTTTCCCCAACTGTTCTGAATCTCAAACGCGCCACCATACTTCTGGTTGTCATAGCCAATGACACACATCGCATGTCCAAATTGATTGGGGGTGGAAGGCCTTTCACGGGGATTCCAAACGGTCTGCCCATCAGCATGTTCAAAGGAAGGAGGACATTTCATCCCGATAACCACCGGTCTTCCCTCTGCTAATGCTTTTTTTACACTGTGAACTTTCAGGCTCTTGTCATCTCCGAGATAAAACAGTCGGCTATAATTTGCAATCGTATAATTACGTGCCTTTTGCAGGATATTTCTGGGAATGCGGTTGACACAGGCGAAATCAAAGTCTTTTAACAAAACGGCCCCATGTGAACGCATACTTCGCAATGCGTCTTCAATCGAAGTCGGACTGGAACAATCATTGTCCCGCGAAATCAATTTATATGTGAAGCCAGGCGAAAAAGCATGCCGATCTACCAGATCGGCCCGGGTCCAGCCTCTTTCCTGGGCCAGCAGAATGGTGCGGGCATAATAAGCAGTAGACCAACCGACACAATTGTTGAGTGATCCCTGGTCTTTTGGCTCAGGGGAATATTTTTTGAGTGAAGCGCGCTCCGCTAATTTGCTGCCACCATACTCTCGAAACAATGGGAGCTCAATTGGTGCCTGATCATAGGCTTCGTCGTCAATGAGCAGACCAGCACCGTGGCGATCTTGCGCGAATACATTATTGGTCAGAATCAGGAGGCTAAGTGCAAAGACAATCCAATGGCGTGTAGACATGAGAAAAGGCATTTGTGATGGATTCACAGACGGCGTTCAGAGGTGGTGAGCAAGAAGTTGAATCAAATCATTCTCCTGCTTCAACTACGCTCAAAACGATGAGATTAT
>JBCBZF010000067.1:0-12088 GCA_039815525.1 Bacteroidota bacterium
ATCCATTATGGCCTTTGATGCATCAGATCGGAATACTTGTGTGGTACGTCGCCAAAACACCAATACGCCCATGCAGGCCCTGGTTCTGATGAACGATCCGACCTATGTTGAAGCAGCCCGGATTCTGGCTGAGCGCATGCAGAAAGAAGGTGGGGATCAGCTTGATTCGCAAATTGCCTATGGTTTTCGATTGCTGACCGGCCGTCAACTCAAAGCAAAAGAATTACAGCTTTTCAAGGAATTGTACCAATCCGAAAAAGAAATATTTATCGAAGATGCCAGCCGGGCCGAAGGGCTGATGGCAGTAGGAGAAAAAGAACCCGATCCGAATTTAGATCTACATGAAACGGCTGCCCTGACCATGGTGGCCAGCATGATGATCAATCATGATGCTTGTTATACAAAAAGGTGAAAGAAGGAGCGAGGGGCGAGGAGCGAGCATGGATTTTTTGGGAAAGAAGCCTTAACCTAAGTGAAAAATGCACTGTAATAATTACGAAGAAACATACAGCCGCCGGGATTTTTTGTCTAAAACCAGTTTGGGGATTGGTGCGGCGGCATTGGCTTCTTTACTCGGGCCATCAACAGTTTTTGGCAATCCGTTCAAAGAGGGGCCAGACAAAGGCATTCTGGGCAGCCCCCATTTTTCCCCCAAGGTCAAACGGGTGATCTATTTATTTCAAAGCGGTGGGCCTTCTCAGGTTGACCTTTTTGACCCCAAGCCTTTACTACGGGAAAAAAACGGTGAAGAACTGCCTGAATCCATACGAGGCGGGCAGCGTCTTACGGGCATGACCGCCGGACAAAAGAGCTTTCCACTGGCTGGGTCTCACTTCGATTTTCAGGCTTTTGGAGAAAGTGGTAATCAGTTTAGCGACCTCTTGCCCTTTACTTCGCAAATTGCGGATGAGATCTGTGTGGTTCGCTCCATGTTCACTGAAGCCATCAATCATGATCCCGCTATCACTTTTTTGCAGACTGGTTCGCAACAGCCAGGTCGTCCGTCGATTGGTTCCTGGCTGAGTTATGGCTTGGGCTCTGACAATGAAAATTTGCCCGCTTTCTGTGTATTGGTAACCAAAAACAAACTGGGCCAGCCGCTTTATGCACGTTTGTGGGGCAATGGATTTTTGCCCTCTCGTCATCAAGGCATTCAATTTCGGGCTGGCAAAGATCCGGTGCTCTTTCTCTCCAATCCAAGTGGCATCGATGGAAAAGATCGTCGCCGTCAATTGGACTATCTGAAGAAATTGCAGGAGATGCAGCTGGCCGAAACCTCTGACCCGGAAATTCAAGGGAAAATCGCCCAGTACGAAATGGCTTATCGCATGCAGACTTCAGTGCCAGAGACCATGGACCTGAAAGGCGAGCCGGAATACATCTACGATCTCTATGGGGAAGATGCACGCATTCCCGGGACCTTTGCGGCCAATTGTCTGCTGGCCCGCCGATTGGCGGAGCGTGGCGTAAAATTTATTCAGCTCTACCATCAGGGCTGGGACCAGCATGGCAACCTCCCCAATGCCATTCGCACCCAATGCAAAGAAACCGATCAGGCTTCTGCCGCTTTGGTCATGGATCTCAAACAACG
This sequence comes from Bacteroidota bacterium, assembly GCA_039815525.1. Lineage (GTDB taxonomy): Bacteria > Bacteroidota > Bacteroidia > J057 > J057 > JBCAWW01. Next base: position 1,592 of record JBCBZF010000067.1, read on the forward strand.
GGGTTTGCTGGATGATACCCTGGTGATCTGGGGCGGAGAGTTTGGACGCACCAATTACTCTCAGGGACAGCTTACCAAAACCAATTATGGCCGCGATCATCACCCGCGCTGTTTCTCCCTATGGATGGCTGGAGCGGGTGTGAAAAAAGGCTTTACCTACGGACGAACCGACGATTTTGGCTACAATGTGATCGAAAACCCGGTGCATGTGCATGACTTTCAAGCCACGCTGATGCACCTGCTTGGCATTGATCACGAAAAACTGACCTATAAATTTCAGGGCCGCCGTTTCCGGCTGACTGATGTGCATGGTCATGTGGTCAAAGATATTTTGGCCTGATATGTCTGTCTCCAAACTCGGTTTTGCGCTTATGCCCAGCCCGGCTTTGCACAGCTTCATTCGGCAAACGCAGATTGAGCTGCATGAAACATATGGCTTTCGCATTTCCCGCCAAAGTCCTCACATCACCATCAAGGCACCTTTCGAAACCACCAATCGGAAAGCAGTGGGAGATTTTCTGGAAAAGCTTGCACGTGAGACAAAACCGTTTCCCCTCGAACTCAAAGGCTTTGGATCTTTTGGGAAGAAGTTTCTGTTTGTAGATGTATTGGGGAATCCACCGTTGAAAGCGCTTCATATTCAGATTCTGAATGGCTTACAAAAAGAGTTTGGCATTCCGACCGGGAATCTGGAAGGCGATAACATTCGTTTTCACGCTACTGTAGCTGGCTATGAACAGGAAGCAGACTTTGATCAGGCCTGGGAATTTGTGCAAAGGAAAAAACCACATTTTGTCTTTCCCCTTTCTGCGCTGTCGATCTTTTACCATATGGGCGAAAGCGGCTGGGCGATTTCACGGGTGTTGTCGGTAGGGAAATAAAAAAAGGCCACCATTCGCTCAGAATGATGGCCCACTATTGAAAAAACTACTCCTATCTCTTCAAAAACTTCGCCGTCAGAACCTGCTCTCCAATTTGCAAACGCAGGACGTACAAGCCATCGGGGAAATCCGATACATCAATTTTATGGGTATAGGAAGTATCTGGTAACTCTTCGGACCATTTCAGCAGAGACTGGCCGGCAAGATTCAGGATTTGGCCGCGTAAAAGACCTGCCTGATTCTCGTTAAGCTGGATGTTTACCGCTTTTTCAACCGGATTGGGAAAGAGCTGAAGCCTTGGCAATGCCGGGCTTGGGCTGCCGGAGACTCTGCAATAATGATTGATGTCGACATCCAGCACTGCATAACAAAACTCCTCCCCATTCGGATCATAGATTGATACTTCCAATCGGTGAATACCGGAGGTTGCAGCCCAGTCAACCGAAATGATGTTTCCATTGATGCTACTACTGTTTGCCCCGGTTGTCAGGTGAAAATTGATCGAGTAGCCTGGTGGAAGCAGGATTTCGTAGTCCTCGGTTGGAAAACTTCCCTGGCCTGCGGTAGAACCACAGAGTACCTCTGTACCCCGAATCAGACTCCCCTGGTCCAGGTTGCCAAGCGTGAGGCTGATATGACAGCCATTGGCATCTTCTATATCAACCTGTGTCCCGATACAAAGCGGACCGAAAATGGATTGTCCGGGGGTTTGTGGAATGCCACCCACTTCGTATTGATAGGGAGGGGTGCCATTTTGTGGGAAAAACGCCGCTCCCCAGCTACAGTCATTTTCATCACAGAAAGGAAATTCAACCGCATCCACCTGAAGTCCTTCTTCATTCATGGGAACACTTGCGCCGACGATACAGCCTTTGCTGTCATGAATTTCAACTTCATAAATTCCCGGACAGAGATTGGAAGCCGTTCCACCAAAGGGAATTCCATCGATAAAATATTGGTAAGGTGGTGCCCCGCCGGAACCCGATAGATTGATCGTCCCATCACAGGCGCAGGCAATGTCGATGACACTGAGGTTCATGGCTGGTGGCTGAGCCGTCGGAGCAATGTTAAATGGTATACTGCTGAGCACCTGTCCGTTTGAAGGGTCTCTTACTTCGATTTCATAATTGCCAGCACATAGGTCCGAGAAGTATGCCTGCCAGCCATATTGTATACCCACAGATGTGTTATTGCTCAGATTGTGCAAAACAATTTGATATTGATCATAGCCACAGGTCAGATTGACATCGATCTCTACGGATGCCTCACAGGGACGACACTCAGGCTCGTCCAGGGTGAAGTGGATATTCGGGAGTCCGGCAGGATCAAGCTGTTCTTCATAGTTGGGATCAAAGTAACTCTGCATGAAGTTGGGCAGGGCATTGCCGGCACCCAAGGCAATGAAAGCAGTTGGGTATTGAATGTGAGTATAGTTTGGAGCAGTTAGATTATCGGGATTTGCAATAACCCCAATGCCATTATTCAGAGACCCAAAGGTATTTTCGATGGAAAGCGTATAGATTCTGTCATCTGGGCCTCGTTGTATTCCTGAGATCCGGTAGGATATATTCCCATTGTCATTAAAAATATACTGGAACGAGGCACAAATAGCTCCTATGGTGGGTTGAGTAAGGTCGAGTCGGCCGAGTGCCATCGAGGAGGTTTGATTGAAGACGTCCAGATCATAATGAACACTATAATAAAGGATGTCTTCAGATGGGGAGAATTCCAGATTACTATATTGAGGAGAAGGCAGCGAATTATCTGGATGACACAATTCGCAATTGGTCACCTGGCCAGTTTGGGGATCAAAATCACAAAGCTGGATACCCGCGAAATAGGCGGCCATAGCAAGTTTATGTTTGGTTGGAGAAACTTTCATTTCTCCGATACTATTCTGCCACATACCAGAGATTGGTACTCCGCCAGTTGCATTAAGATCTGAGATCACAGGCGTTTGACTCACTCCATTGGCATCAACAAGGTAAGCGTGATATTCTTCGGCCGAAAAATCGTAAGCAAGCACCCAAATATCACGTCCATTTCCATGCGCAATTGCTGTTACCTTTTCCGTGCTAACAGGGGTTGAAAGCGGTGCATCCGTATAGAGAGCTGAGACAGAAAGTTGCCCTTGTGGCTGCGACGCAGCTACCTCAGAATAAGTGAATTCGGATGACTGAAGGTATGGATGAGTTGGTATTGTAGGTGCACCAGGCATTGTATGATGGGAAGGGGGCGAAAAGACAAAGTATCTGTCCTCGTTGCAGGGCTGCTTAATGATCAGGGTTTGGGTCCGATTGAAAATAGTTCCATAAGGAATTGGGTTTCCCAGGTTGGCATTAATCAGATTGTGGTTTCCGTCCCACAGTATGTTGTTGTTTGTGTACATCAACAAATCCCCATCAGGACTACAAATGGATGAGGTCGGGCCTGCGCCAATCGCGCTGCTACCAAGAACCGGACCACCAGGGACAAAATCCAGCGACTGTTGAATTGAAAACGGCCAATGATCGAGTCGGGTTTGGGCGTTGAGCAGCCCATAGATGACGATGAACACCAATAGGAATGATACTTTTTTCATAATAGTATTTGATGAGTTCAAAGGGGACCTGTTTACAGCTTAGTCGGATCTAAGCCTCAACAGGTCCCCTTTGTCATTCCCTGGTGGGTTTATATACCGAACGTGAAATGCTTTGGAAAAATAAAAGCATTTCACTTTTCGGTATACCCTCAAAATCAGTGGTTTGGGAGAAAGGCAAATTCCCAAACCACTTTCATTTGAGTATAGTTATCGCTTGACAAATTTCTCTGTCACCAGCTGATCTCCAATTTGCAACCGCAGCATGTATAAACCGGCTGCCAGACTGGAAATGTCAAGTTTGTGCGCATAGCTGCCATTGACCTGCTCCTCGGACCAACGCATGAGCGTCTGACCAGAAAGACTGACAACCTGACCGATGACCGGACCATCTGCCTTCTCGTCAATCTGAATATTCAACGACCGCTCAGCTGGATTGGGATAGAGCGTTAGCGGAAGTCTTTGGACCTCGATCTCTGTACCTGCCAGACGACAGCCCGGGTCGATGCTAACCGGAAACTCTATGTAGCAGTATTCCTTGTTATCGGTATCGTAAATCGAAATTTCGAGTGAGTGAATCGGCGGATTACCTGGAGGCGGCATGACTGCTGTCCAGTCGATGGTGATCACATTGCCATTTTGGGATGAACTGTTGGCATAGGTGGTGATGTAGTTGTTGATATAAAAGCCCGGTGGAAGCAGGATCTCATAATCATGGGTCAGATTGGAGGCGCAGATGACATCCGGCCCATTGACCACACTGCCTACCGGCAGATGGTCGATGACCACAAATGTTTCCGTACAACCATTAGCATCCCGGACTTGTACCACATCATTGGGGCAAAGGGGCCCAAAGATATTTTGTCCGGCTGGTTGAGCGATCCCATTGATGGTGTAGACAAATGGCGGGGTACCGTTTTGTGGCCAAAACGCCGTACCAATTCCGCAGTCGTCGCCTTCACAGAATGGATAGCGGATGCCGTCAACCTGGAAGGCTTCTTTTTTGAGCACGACGCTCGCGCCAACGGTGCATCCCAGGTCGTCCAGAATCTCGATGTTGTATACGCCACCACAGAGATTATCCATCATTCCACTGAAAGGCATACCATTGAAAAAGTACTGGTAAGGTGGGGTGCCTCCTACACCTGAAACATTGATCTGACCAGAACAACTACAATTGGGATTAATGGTGGTCACATTCATGGTCGGCGGCAAGTTTGGTTGGGTGACTGTAAATGGTTCACTCGCCAGCAATACACCTGTAATGGGGTCTTTGACCTGAATCTCATAATTGCCCACACACAGATCCTGAAAACTTGCCTGCCAGTCATTTTGGAACCCCAGGGAACTATTGGTGTTCACATTCACGACCTCGATATGATAGCTCGAATAGCTACAGGTCTTGGTTACACAGATATCTACTTTCGCATCACAGGGAAGGCAGGGCGGGACTTCCACTTCAAACATGATTTTCGGGAGGAGGGTGCCGTCCAGGTCTTCTTCATAATTGGGGTCAAAATAGCTCTGCATGAAGTTGGGCAATGCGTCGCCTTCGTTCGTTACAGGATTGCTTGGATACAAATTGTGTATATAACCTGGATTTGCGAGGTTGTCAGGATTGGGAATGACCCCTATACCACTGTCAAAAAGCCCGGGAATATTTTCTCTGAAATGGGCGTAAATCTTGTCATCCGGCCCGCGCTGTAATCCAGAATAAGAGTAGACTGCGCCAGCATTCCCACTACCAGCATTGAGAGTATGTACATATTGGAATGATGCACAGATATCTCCAATGCTTGGCTGGGTTAAATCCAGCCGTCCAATTGACCGGTCGCCATTGTTATTATTGGCTACGTCATAATACAGAATGTCTTCAGAGGGAGCGAATTCCAGATTGTTATATCGGGGGGAGCCAGGGATATTGCCAGGTTTGCAGACTTCGCAATTAGACACCAGACCTGTTTCTGTATCAAAATTACAGAGTTGTATCCCAAAATAATGTATGGCCATGGCGAGCTTGTGCTTGGTTGGAGAAATTTTCAATTCCCCTCTGCTATTTTGCCAAAAGTTAGGACTGGGAAGAAGTGGAATACCACCAGTAGCATTCAAATCAGAAATCACCGGTGTTTGACTGACACCATTGGGGTCTACCAGATAGGCATGATATTCTTCCAGAGAAATATCATAGGTAAGGACCCAGATATCCCGGCCATTTTTATGCGCAATGGCTGTAACTTTTTCGGTACTGACTGGCGTAGCAAGACTTTGATTTGTACTTAGGACTGATACGGAGAGAGGATTGGGCGTAGCGGTTACTTCCGAATAAGTGAATTCTGTTGAGGTTGGGAAAGGAAGTGCTGAACCTGGTAGTACTACATTTGCAACCGTCGAAAAGACAAAGTAAGCATCCTGAACGCATGGTTGCTTCACAATGATGGTTTGCGTTCGGTTGATGGTCATGTTGAGGGGAACTGGATTGCCCAGGTCTGAACTAACCAGATTGTGGTTGCCGTCCCACAGGATGTTATTGTTCGTGTACATCAATAAGTCTCCATTGGGCGTACAGATAGAGGCTGAAGGACCTGATGCAATTGCACTGGTACCTTGGACTGGTCCTCCCGGTCCAAAATTCAAGGCTTGATAAAAGCCATATTGCCATTTGTCCATCCGACTCTGGCCAAAGCTGAAACTGCAGATCGCAGCCAGCATCAGAAGAGAGAAAAGCTTTTTCATAGATAAGGTTGTGGTTAATATTCGCAAAAGGTTGTACTGCCCGAATATTAATATCCGAGCCACAAGGCTGACCTGAGCTTTTTGAAAAGCACACATTCTCAGGGCTCCCAACCCGATCAGAGAGCTGGAAAGTGAGATAAATCAGATGTCAAAAAGATGTGTTCGGTCGTGAATAGGATGCGTTGTGGACCAATATGAGAAAAAATGCGTTCCTACCCAATTCTTAGCTCTTTGCCTCCTTGGTCCAATTGCGTAGCTTTGCAGTCTGATTAAACATTCACGACAATGAAGAACTATTTATTCATCCTCCTGACGCTTTCGATGGCGATGATCGCCTGCCAGGAAGCTGATTCTCAATCTAAAGTCGAAGAGGCAACCGCTGTAGTGGAAGAAGCCGCTGCTGAAGTTGAAAAGATGGTCTACCCTGCGGATAGCATTGCACCAGATGGCAGCCACAGTTTTCATGGTCTGCGCATCGCTGCTGATGAAGCCATGCCAGTAAGCCAAGTGGTCGAGATGCTGGGCGAAAGCGGTGAAGTCAATCCAGTCAAACTGATGGGAACCGTCGAAGCGGCCTGCCAGGCTAAGGGTTGCTGGATGACCCTCAAACTGGACGATGCCCAGAGCATGCGGGTAAAATTCAAAGATTATGGATTCTTTGTGCCCAAAGATGCGGCTGGTAAGACCGCCATCTTTGAAGGACGCGCTTTCTCTGATACAACTTCAGTCGAAGAACTCCGCCACTATGCCATTGACGGTGGCATGGAAGAAGCCCAGGCCATTAAAAACATCACTGAGCCAGAAATTGCCATCAATTTTGAGGCGACTGGTGTAATTATTCAGGAGGGAAAATAGGAAGCGGGAGCGAGGTGTCAGGAGAGAGGAAAGAGTCAAATTATCCCTTTCCCGATACCTCTTCTCTGACACCTGACTCCTCTCCCCTGACACCCGCTAACTATTTTCTCACCCCCTATAGATACATGGAAGCTACGACAACAAAGAGACAGGAAATCCTTGCACTGCTGGGCATCAAAGACAAAAACCCAGTGGTCCATACCGGCCAGGAAACCTGGTTTGCCTCTGAAGGGAATTATCTGCCAATCAAGTCTGCAGCTGATGGCGATGTATTGGGCCATGTCCAGTACGCCAGCCAGGAGAATTATGACATGACGGTGCAGACCGCTCAGGAAGCCTTTCTGATTTGGCGTGATATGCCCGCTCCACAGCGGGGCGAAATTGTGCGTCAGATTGGTGAGGCCCTGCGCAAATACAAAGAACCACTTGGCGCATTGGTGAGCCTTGAAATGGGCAAAATCTATCAGGAAGGCCTGGGCGAGGTACAGGAAATGATCGATATCTGCGATTTTGCAGTCGGTTTGTCCCGCCAGTTGTATGGCCTGAGTATGCATTCAGAGCGTAAGCACCACCGCATGTATGAGCAGTGGCATCCACTGGGAGTGGTCGGAATCATTTCGGCCTTCAACTTCCCGGTAGCCGTTTGGGCCTGGAATGCCATGATCGCCGCTGTCTGTGGCAATGTCTCCATCTGGAAGCCCAGTGAAAAGACGCCGCTGACCGCTTTGGCCTGCATGAACATCATCTCAGAAGTGTTGAAGGAAAATAAACTTCCTGAAGGTGTATTCAGCATGATCATCGGTGCACAAGGCATTGGGATGGCCATGACTGAAGACAAACGGGTCCCACTGGTTTCAGCGACAGGTTCTACCCGCATGGGTAAGTCAGTAGCGGAGACCGTCGGCAAGCGCCTGGGCAAAACCATCCTCGAATTGGGTGGCAACAATGCCGTGATCATTTCCCGTCATGCTGATATGAAACTGGCCATTCCAGCCATCGTATTTGGTGCGGTCGGTACCTGCGGTCAGCGTTGTACCAGTACCCGCCGCCTGATCATCGATGAAGCAATCTATGATGATTTTAAAACCAAATTGGTTTCAGCCTATGGCTCGCTGAAAGAGCGGATCGGTCATCCAATGTCGCCCAATACGCTGATCGGTCCGCTGATCGACAAAGATGCGGTGAAAGCAATGCAGGACCGGATTGAGGCAGTACAGAAAGAAGGTGGTAATCTCCTCATTGGAGGTGAAGTGATGGAAGGCGAAGGCTTTGAAACCGGAACCTATGTGATGCCTGCCATCGTAGAGGCTGACAATGCCTCCGAATCGGTGCAGCACGAGACCTTTGCACCCATTCTGTATTTGATGAAATACAGCGATGTGGAAGAGGCCGTTGCCCTCAACAATGCCGTCCCGCAGGGATTGTCTTCGGCGATTTTTACGGAAAACATGAAGGAATCTGAGCGTTTCCTCAGTCTGTTGGGCTCTGACTGTGGCATTGCCAATGTCAACATTGGAACTTCCGGTGCAGAAATCGGCGGCGCCTTCGGTGGTGAAAAGGAAACCGGTGGTGGCCGTGAATCCGGCTCCGATGCCTGGAAAGCTTATATGCGCCGTCAAACCAATACCATCAACTGGTCTGACGAACTGCCCCTGGCCCAGGGGATCAAGTTTGATCTCTAGGAACAGTTTGAAATAAGGTAAATGAATCCCTCAGTCTCTTGGCTGAGGGATTGTCATTTTTAAACAATCGCCAATCGCCGGTTTTCTCTGTGGTGATATTTTCGGAACTTTAGACAAAATCAGCAACCATTTTTCTAAGACTCATTACACTTCTGGTAGGATGTCTGCCTTTCCAAACGATCGCACAACCACCATTTCTCTCGACATACCATAAAGCAGACAGCCTGTTACATCTGGGTGAATTGGAAAAGAGCCATGCACTTTATGCAGCACTTCTCGATGAAATTCCTCCGGAAGACACCCTTTATGATTACGCCATTTGGTATCAGGTACAGACAGCCACTCTTTTGGAGAAGCAATATCGTATGGCCGAAGAATTTGATCAAGCACTTCAGTATGCACAAGATGGACTTAAAGGGATTGAATTGGGGAAGGCGCATTTAAATGAAGAATTTGCCAAACGAGAGTTTTTTATGGTGAAAAACATCATTGTCTCTTACTTTGGTAAAGGAGATTTTGCAGAAGGGAAAAAGTGGAAGCACAAATTATATGAGGCAGCGGAAAAGGATCTGCTACCAGAGGGAATGGATGCGTACTTTAACTTTGACTTTTTTACCCTTGATGGGAAAAATGTCTGGGGATATGAGTGGTATGAAGAATTGCCCAAGAATCGCTACTCCAAAAGTTTTACCAAGATCGTCTATTATGTATACAGCACCAATCCTGATGGCTCTGACAAAGATCAATTGTATCGCTTACATGTTTTGATGTTTCATGGAGACAATCCCCATTTCGATTATGTGCTGACCAAACGCCTCGTAAAGGCAGAAAATGAAGTAAGTGGAACTCTGTATGCCTACACTTACAAAGAAGATATCGACTATGCGCAACTGCAATTGGACATCAAAGAGGTTGTGAGAGGGAATGTGAATCCAGACACACGTACGAAGATCCCACAGAAACCCACAGAAACCCACAGAAGAAGGTAAAAATGAGGTCAAAGTTGAGATGGATGTAGAAAGTGGGGGCGGAAATGATTGACATCGTCTGAAATGGGCAGGACAACATCTCAATCAATCATTGCGTAATTTCTTTCAAACACTCACTGCCCATGCACAAACCCATTTTCGCATTCCTCATTGGCTTTTTCTGCCTGTCTGCTTCTGGACAAAGTCTGAACAAACTGATCCAGCAAGCCACCGAACTGCACGACCAACGTAAGCAGAATATTTTCTCTGATCAGAAAGAATCATTGGACCAGCGTTTTGATAGCTGCATGCAGGCATTGTTGCGGCATCCCGATTTCTGTGGCATTGATTCAGTCGAGATTGCCCGACTGGTGCGTGCAACAGCAGCGGAACCCAGAGAATCCGGACAGTATTTCGCCTATCATCTCATCAACTTTGTGGCCATTGCCTCAGCAGAAAATCTCATGGTGTTTTCCTGGGATGATTTGGGCGGGGGAACCTATCATACCTACACCAATTATGTTCAGTATCAGTTGACGGATGGGAGTTGTGTGGTTCAGCCTTTGGATACGGCTGAGCATGATTGGGACGCTGGTTATTATCAGACAGAAAAGCTTGAACTAGCGGGGCGTAACATCTACGTACTGCTGGGATATGGGACTTTCGGTGGAGGAAAACAGCATCGCAAAGTGAAGTTTTTGGAACGCATCGACGATGCCCTGGTAGAGCGGATGGACTTCTATCCAGATGGCAAGCAGCTGACCATTTCATCCAATCGGGGCCAGGACCCGGCGTTGACG
>JBCBZF010000642.1:0-4269 GCA_039815525.1 Bacteroidota bacterium
ATTGGTCGGAACAAAGATGTTTGCCACGAAAACAGCGACCAGCAAACCACCCCAGAGATACCAGGTCAGTTTTTCAATAAATTCAGTACTACGACGCGCACCCAGGATCTGTGTCGCTCCGCCTCCTGCAATGGCGGAAGACAATCCACCTCCTTTGCTATTCTGGATCACAACTGCCAAAATCAATGCAGCTGCTACCAATAATCCGAGTACGCCAAAAAAGTAAAACATTATCGATTATTTATTTTCTGAATTTGCGCGTCAAAATACGCTTTTTTATCGGGGAATCGCAAACTAAGTTTTTGATATACCAGAATTGCCTCATCACGATTGTTTTGCCGGAGCAAAATTTTGGCGAGAGTTTCTGAGATTAGCTCCTCATCTTCCTCGACACTCTTCCCAACATATTCGGGTGTGGGAATCGTAGAGCGAGTCGGATCAGGGCGGCTCAATCGCTGATCACCTGAGAGGAATTGCGAAATCAAATCCTCATCTGAAGGTGGTCGATGATTGTCTGCCTGACGAATGGAAGCATGGATTGTATCAAATAAAGGCAGGAATCTCAGACTGGCTTCTTTGATCCGCTGATCAAGCGACCAATTGATCTGGCCTGCCTGCCAGTTCTCTGATAAGGAAAATAAACCATATTCCGCCTGATCAGCAGTGGTAAGCTGGTCAAAATCAAGAATCGAAAACAGGTCAGTTTGCGGTTGATGAGCGATAGGGGACTTTTCCTGCGTTTGCTTCATATTCACTCCCAGGCCCGTGTCGGGTAAAAAGGTTTTTCCAGTCAAAAATTTCTTAAGCAAAGGGCGATCAGCACTGTGAATCGATGCCAGCCAAACGTCCTGTTCTTCCTGGCTATTTTTTGCTTTGAGAAAATGTGCAAGGGAAAAGTAAGGATATTTCTGTTGAACGTGCTCAATATACGAAAGTTCTGCGTGGGTTAACCGTCGCTGGTAGCTGGCCGCATACATTTCATAGATGGATGGATCTACCACTTCCCCAATGACTTACTAAAAATATCCTGTGTGAGCTGTTCGACAACTTCTTCGATCAGCGTTTCCTCAATACTCGCAAAATCCTGTTCCGCATCAAAATCAACATACTGACTAAAGGTTTGTTCCCAGCTATCATTCGGATCGACATTGTTGGTAAAAATCACTTTGACGCCAATTGTCAGCCGACTCTGCGCTGCGGTTTCATCGCCCGTAATGGCCAGAGGCTGAACGTTGTATCGGGTAATGCTACCAGATAACTCAACATCCGCATTACCAGTCGTGAGATTAAGGCGAGATTGATTCAGAAAACGTTCTTGTAGCTCATCCGTGAGAAACTGGGCCAGAAAGGGAACGACCAGGGGTGCTTCATTGACAAAGACATCCACTACCAGGGTTTCTAAATCCACGCCACCTCCACCTTTGGGCGTACCTGTAAAGTTGAAAGTAGCGGTGCAGGACCAGCTGCTCAATATTACGATACAGATCAAGCCATATGATCGGAATTGCTTCATTTGCTGATGCTATGAGAATCAATCTTTCGATAGAGCGTCCTTTCCGAAATACCCAGTTCTTTGGCGGCTTTCTTTCGGTTGCTATTGTGCTTGGCCAAAGCTTTGATGATCAACTCCTTCTCTTTCTTTGCCAGGGAAAGGGACTCTTCCAAAAGTGGTGGATTCTTGCGAATTGGTTGGTCAGGGGTTACGATTTCCGGTTCGTAAGAATAAGACGGGTCATGAAATTGCTGCCCGGCATATTCTTCTTCTTCATCCCGGATGTTTATCCGGCTGTCATTTTGTTCTTTCTGAATCCCGATATAGGTAATCATCCGCTTCAATTCAGCAACTTCACGGATCAGGCGGACCAGAATCTCATCCCGGTCCTCTCCCATGAGGGTACTGCTCGCACTCCCCTGCTCTACCGGCCGACTGATCACACTTGGCAGATAACTCTCTTTTATCAGGAGATTGCGTTCTAAAACCGTCGGGGAAACGATATCCCCTCTCACTAACACTGTTAGCTTTTCTACAAGGTTCCTTAACTCGCGTACATTTCCCGGCCAGCGGTATTTGAACAAGAGCGGAACAGCTTCCTGGTCCAGAACGATGGGTTCCCGATTGTATTTTTCCCCAAACTCTAAGGCAAAATAATTGAACAATAGCTCAATATCGTCTCCACGTTCTCTGAGTGGTGGTACATTGATGGTTACCGTATTCAGACGGAAAAAGAGGTCTTCGCGAAACTTCCCCTGACGGATCATCTCGATGAGGTTTTTGTTGGTCGCTGCAACCACCCGTACGTCAGCCTTTTGGACTTTACTGGATCCAACCCGCAGATATTCTCCATTTTCCAACAGGCGAAGTAAGCGAGCCTGGGTTTCCATTGGCATTTCTGCCACTTCATCAAGGAAAATCGAACCGCCATCTACTTCTTCGAAGTAGCCTTTGCGCGCTTCGTAAGCAGAAGTAAAAGAGCCCTTTTCATGTCCAAACAACTCCGAATCAATGGTGCCACCGGGGATGGCACCGGTGTTGATGGCGATCAGACGTTTATGGCGTCTTTTGCTGTTTTCGTGGATAATACGGGAGAAAATATCCTTACCAGAGCCGTTTTCGCCGTAAATCAGAACGGTTACCTCAGTCGGCGCGACTTGCATGGCAATTTCTACCGCCGTATTGATTTCCCGACTGTTACCAATGATCCCGTATCGTTGTTTGATTTGTTGTATCGTCATGACAGAAGGCTAGACCAGTTCGCCAATCAATGTAGCACTGGTGGCAGAACGAATAATAACCTGAGCATAATCTCCGGTTTTGAGGTCTGATCCATTTTTGGGGAAGACCACCATTTTATTTTGATCATTCCGCCCACAGAAATCCTGGTCGGATCGTTTGCTATTGCCTTCTATCAATACCTGATAGGTCTGTCCGATGTCCGCCTGGTTGATCTCAGTTGCAATCTGATTTTGCAATTGAATTACCTCAGATAATCGACGCTTCTTTACGTCTTCCGGGACATCATCCTCAAACTTTTTGGAAGCAGGGGTACCAGGCCGCTCAGAATAAGCAAACATGAAAGCCTGGGTGTAGCGAGATTGCCTGATGACATCAAGCGTAGCCTGATGATCTTCTTCGGTCTCACTGCAAAAGCCGGTGATGATATCAGTAGAAATAGCGCATCCTGGCAAAATATCTCTGATTTTGCGCACTTTCTCATCATACCAGGGACGATCATACCCCCGGTTCATGACATCCAGGACCCGTGAACTTCCGGATTGAACCGGAAGGTGAATGTATTTACAGATATTGTCATGACGGGCCATGGTATGCAGTACCTCATCTGTGATATCACGTGGATGGGATGTAGAAAAGCGAATGCGAAGTTCGGGACTTACTTTGGCAACCATGTCCAACAACTGAGCAAAGTTGACCGTTTCAACCGTTTCGCCATTACGAATGGCCTTATCGATTTGGGCCTTTCCTTTCAATTCTGCATCAGGGGACCATTTATAGGAATCAACATTTTGCCCAAGGAGGGTAATTTCTTTGTAGCCATTGTCAACCAATTCCTGCACCTCACGCACGATGGAAAATGGATCGCGGCTGCGTTCCCGCCCACGCGTATATGGGACTACGCAAAAGCTGCACATATTGTCACAGCCACGCATGATGGTCACAAAAGCAGAAACACCATTGCTGTTGAGGCGAACCGGTGAGATATTGGCGTAGGTTTCCTCTCGAGAAAGCAACACATTGACTGCTTTTTGACCCGTTTCCACTTCCTGAATCAAGGCAGGTAAATCCCGATAGGCATCTGGCCCCACCACCATATCAACCAGTTTTTCCTTTTCCAGGAGAGTCGCCTTCAAACGCTCAGCCATACATCCCAGTACGCCCACCATCAGGTGCGGCTTCTGTTTTTTCTGAGCCCGAAAGTGTTTCAGCCGGTTCCAGACCTTCGACTCTGCATTTTCGCGAATGCTACAGGTGTTGATGAAGACCAGATCCGCGTCTTGCTCATTGGCGGTAAAGCCATATTTCATGTCCCGGAGGACTGAAGCCACAATCTCCGTATCGGAGAAATTCATCTGGCAACCATAGGTTTCAATATATGCAAGCCGCTGTGCGTCTGGTTGTCCACTCCGATCCTCGTAAGCCAGTCCCTGTAGAGATCGTCCCCAACTGAGTAGGGATCGTCAAAACGATCAAAGAGGTTCTCTACGTTGTAAGTTCCAATGCGAAATGGTCTCGGCATTCAGTTCTCCTTTCCA
>JBCBZF010001034.1:0-2595 GCA_039815525.1 Bacteroidota bacterium
AAAGTAAGATGAGCAGGGAAGTTGAAAGGACGACCGCAGAAAGTTTAGACATGGGTTTGAATTAGGATAAAAGCGATCAGGTGAAAATCATACGTCCAGAAAAAAGGTAGCAAGCGGCGGACCAGAGCAAGCAAATGGACCTGGCTATTTCATCCAAAATCTAACATCAGTCTGAATTTCACAGCTCCCACTGCCTCAAACTCATTCTTTTCCAGCCTAAGCTGTGAGGATTCGCCCCTAAGCCGTAACTTTCCTTTCAGCAAACAGTACATCTTTATACATGGACAACTCCCCACCCTCTTCTCTTCTCAACCTCGCCAATCAAGTGTTTGATATGCACAAAAAGCTTGCAATCATTCCAGAGGCAAAAAAAGTTGATCGCAACTTTCGGAGGATTCAGCAGTCCTTTGAAGAAATGGGGATGTTCATTCACAATCCAATCGGAGAATCTTATGATGAAACCCGCACGGATTGTGAAGCCACCATCTCAGGTGCAGGAACTGAGCGCTTGGTGATCACGGAGGTACTCAAACCCATGATCCGTTTAAGAGAAAAAGGATTCGACCGGATTGTACAACGTGCCGTGGTAATTGTAGAAAGTAAAAGTTGAGAAAAACATGATGATCAATTTTGGCATTGACCTTGGGACCACCAATTCAGCCATCGCTAAATATGATAAAGGGCAGGTGATTTTATATCGCAACCCAATTGGACAAAAAAACACATTACCGTCAGTGGTAGGCTTTCGAAAGGGTCGTATTCTTATTGGTGAAAAAGCGAGAGAATATGTATTAAAGGCACCAGGCGAAGTGGTTGGTTCCTTCAAAAGGAAAATGGGCACCACCGAGACCTGGCAGCTAACATCAGTTGACGAGCCCCTGCGACCAGTTGATCTGTCGGCCTTCGTCCTGCGCGAGCTCAAATCTTTTGTCCATAGCGGTGAAAAGGTAGAGGCTGCAGTGGTCACCATCCCTGCTTCATTTGACACCATTCAATCGAATGCCACCAAAGAAGCCGGACAAGCTGCGGGTTTAGAGCAGGTTGTTTTGCTGCAGGAGCCCATCGCCGCCAGTCTGGCCTATGCTAACCATGACGAAGTGGAAGATTTTCGGGAAGGCCAGTGGCTGGTATATGACCTGGGGGGTGGCACATTTGATGTAGCACTTATTAAGATCGCTGAAGGCGAGATGCAGGTCATTGACCACGAAGGGGACAATTTTCTGGGGGGAACCGATCTTGATCGGGCCATTGTGGAATCACTCATTATCCCACAAATTGAACAAGCAGGTACGTTTGAAAACCTAAAGCAGGAGATGACTTCTGCCAGTGGCAAACACAACAAACTGTTTAACATCCTCATGCTTAAAGCCGAGGAAGCCAAAATTGAGTTGTCTGCTACCCAAGAGACCGAAATTGAATGTGCGATAGAAGATGATGAAGGGACCCGTCATGATTTGGAGATCAGCATTTTACGAAAGGAGTTTGAAGCACTCGTTGAGCCAATGCTGGCCCGCACGATCGAGATGATGCAGCAGATCATTACCCGTAATGAACTCAGCAGCGAAGATCTGTCTTTTGTCCTGATGGTAGGTGGCTCCACCTATATTCCTTACGTCAGACAACAATTGGGCGAACGTTTGGGGATCAGCATCAACACCAATGTTGATCCAACCACTGCCGTTGCCGTGGGTGCCGCCTGGTATGCGGGGACCCAACCAAGAAAACGGAAAAAAATTGCCGCCTCTGAGCCAAATACAAATGGACCGGATTTAGACGTCAAAATGGCCTGGCAGAAAGCCTCCCAGGAGACAAAAGAATATTTTGCAGCAGTATTTAAAGGGAAAACGGACGGCTTGTTTTACCGCATCATTCGCGAAGATGGTGGCTATGACAGTGGTCTTTTACCTTTACAGCCTAAAATCGAATTAGAACTTCCTTTGGTCAAGGATGCTTTTAATCAGTTTAGTTTGAAAATATTTGACCATTTACAAAACCCGCTTTCCCTCAATCTCGCACCCATTGGAATCGCACAAGGAAAATACAGTGTTGTTGGGCAGCCTTTACCCAATGACATTTGTTTGGAGATCGATGATGTTGAAAATAATACCACTGTTCTCGATCTAATCTTTGAAAAAAATGCAGTTCTCCCACTCCGGAAAACCATTGTTAAGCAAGTAACCCGTACCATTTCCAAAGGCTCAGAAGAACGATTGACCATCAGTGTAGTGGAAGGTCCAGGATCAGTCATGCCTTCAGCCAATCAAGCCATTGGTTTTATCTCTGTATCAGGTACCGATCTGGAACGTGATCTCATCGCAGGCTCAGACATCGAAATCACCCTCGAAATGTCAGAAAGTCGCGATCTTAGGATAGAAGCATATCTCATGATGACCGACCAGGAGTTCTCAGACGTTTTTTCTCCCTCTGAAAGAAGGGTAAATGTGCTGCGTTTGTCTGAAGAATTATATGCGTTAGCGGAAAAAATCCGCAAGGAAATTGATGAAGCAGAACGCAACAGCAACTTTGAAGCGGCTCAAACCCTGGTTGATCTTGAATTCGAGATCCTGGAATTAGCGGACAAGGCCAAACAAATGC
>JBCBZF010000763.1:0-3666 GCA_039815525.1 Bacteroidota bacterium
CTAGCATCCATTCTGCCTTCAA
This sequence comes from Bacteroidota bacterium, assembly GCA_039815525.1. Taxonomy (GTDB): domain Bacteria; phylum Bacteroidota; class Bacteroidia; order J057; family J057; genus JBCAWW01. The sequence continues at coordinate 23 of JBCBZF010000763.1, forward strand.
ATACTCGCCCACCAACTTAAGCCTCCAATTACTATGACCAACATCCACTGGCCAAGCAGCAGATAGTTTTTTGGGAAAGAGCGGGAAATGCGAATTGTCAACAACCAGATCACACCATAGCTGAGAAAGTAAATCCACAATAGTTTCAGGTATATATCCTGATGTTCTGTGATAAGTGACAAATTGATCAGGGACATGAGGATGGCTGCGAAGAGCAAGTCAATGGAAAGCCAGTGAAAGCTACAGCGAAGCAAGGTCCATACTTCCCTCGGCTTTCCTTGGGTTTGTTCTCTCGGTTCAATTGTCCTGACTTCTTTGTCTCCGGCAAATACGTGAACAAAAAATGCCAGAATGGTTAAAACGTTTGCGGCAATGAGGGGGAGATTCATGCGTCAATTGGTTGAGGAGTGGCAGAAAAAATGGCAAGCAGAAGGAAAAAGCTGACCAAGGTCATGCTGATGATGGAGATCAATGGAAAATAAGCGAGGGCGAGACCAAGCACTAGGACGGCGAACAAGATATGAGGAAAGACCGATCGCTTTGAAAGTGCCTGGGAGGGAAACATAAATAGTTGTAAGCCCCAGCCGATGAGCAGAATGCCCATGTTGATGCTGATTCCTTTGCTCAGGGACCAGAAAGAATACGACCTGAGACGATCCATCGGCACCAGATAAGCCTCCGCAATGTTTTTGAGCTGGAAAAAGGCTTCTGTTTCAGGTCTTGGCATGAAGAGTTCAGAGAGAAGATGCAAACTTCCGACTGCCATGAGGCAAATCGCTGCAAATTTTGTGTATCGTTTCATTGGGATAGGATAGTTAAATACAATACAGTACTGTATGTTTTAGTGAAAAATTTTTACCTGCTTTGATTCATCAACTTGGCAAGTGAGCGGAAAGCTTCGTACAGCCGATCAAATCCTTCTGCATCAAGTTTTGTATATAATTGCTGCAAGCCGATCAGGGTTGCGTATTCTACCTTGGCCATGTCGATTGCGACTTCCTTCTCTGCTCCGAGTCCCTGATAGAGGTTTGCCAAATACGCCATGCGCATTTCATCTACTTTGGCCAGGTGTTTACGGACCAGTGGTTGATAAAAACTCCAGGAACGGATGGCAGCTTCAATGGATTGATCTTTTTGTGCAACCAGGCCATTTAGTGCCTGTAACTGATCAAGCGGCGAATGATGCTGATTGCTAAGGTCAATCAACTCTTCTGTATGCTCCTTTTTCCATTGCGCCATCAGAGCATCTACATAGTCCTCAATGCCATCAAAATGATGATAGAAAGACCCTCGCGTAACGCCCAGTCTTTCACATAAATAAAGGATACGCAGCTTATTTTGTGCAAATTCAGAGAGGATGGTGAATCCCTCTGCCAGCCAATCGGATTTACTGAGTCTTGCCATAATAATTGATACCATACAGTACGGTATGTTTTGTAAAAAGTTATTCCTCAGGCCAAACACACAAGCTGAAATTAGCGTGGGTCAGCCGAGGATGAGGTTCGCAATAGGTTCAATGAGACCAGAAATACCAAGCACATAACAACCGCAGCGATCCAGAAAACTTTTGGACCAATTTGGCCAAACAGGGTTCCGCCGAGGACCAGACCAAATATACTGGCCAGGCTACCCATGCTGTTGGCGTAGCCTTGAATGCTGCCCTGCACTTTGGGAGAACCTCGTTGGGCAAGGAGCGCGAGAAAACTGGGCCACATCATTCCGTTGCCGATCGCCATGAAACTAATCGCCACATAAATCATAGCACCATCGACCATGGGCAGCATGATGAAGTTGATCATAATCAACAATGCACCCGTCAGGACGAGATATTCTCCTTTGACTTTGTCGCTAAGAAATGTCAGTAAAGGTCCTTGTACCAAAATCATGAGGCCACTGGAGTAAGTGAAGAGCAGCCCCAATTGAGAGGTTTCCCATTCAAGGACAGTAGACGCAAATATGGGGAGTCCGGCATAGAAAAAACTAAAACTCAAAAAAGTAAGAAAGTAGATCAGAAACATAAGCGGAATGCCTGGTTCTCTGAGAATACTTCGAAAATTGCTTTCGTCGCAATGTTCCATTTCGTAACATTCTTTGTGTTCGATCTGGAAGAGCTTGGCCAATCGAAGCGGTTTGATGTTGGGATCAACCAGTTCTGGCCGGGACTCAGGCAGTCGAAAACGAATCACCATAATCGCCAGGAGGGAGACCGTCGCAGCGGCCATGACCGGCAGTAATTCTTTCAGGGCAGTGCCACCGAGTAGGCTGGCAAGCATCGGTCCCAGGACAAATCCGAGACTGGTAGAGGAAGCCATTTTCCCAAAATTGGCTTTACGGTTTTCATCGGTCGAAATGTCCGAAAGGTAGGCATTGGCTACCGACACATTTCCACCTGTGAGCCCATCGAATGCACGCGCCAGAAAAAGGATGATGAGTGGGAGAGAGAGTAAAAATGGACCAGTAAAATCATTGTTAATCTCTACCAAAGTGGTTTTGGGAAGGAGCAGAGAGAGAATGAAGAGGCACCAGGCCAGAAATGTACCACTCTGACTGATCATCAGCACTCGCTTGCGCCCAATCTGATCTGACCATTTTCCCATCAAAGGTGCGCCAATCATCTGCAGCGCTGGGTACATCGCGCCCAGGAGGCCGTAAATGAAGGCATTGCCGCCAAAATCCTGTACCAAAAAGATCAGCAAAGGCATCACGATGCTGTAACCCATCATGCCAATGAAGTTGACCAATAAAACAGGAAATAATCGGGTCGAAGGGGCAGGGGCGGATAGGGTAGGAGGCATAAGCGAAAAGGATTGGAATCAATCTCGCCATTTTTATTTGATATGCCACGCATCCGGAAATAAAAAAGTGTAGCAGCTGAAAAAGCCGTCTCCCGAAGGAGACAGCCCGGTTTTCATGGATTGGAATTCTTCCTGGCTCTCCGAATTGGGAATACGGAAGCCTTCCTGATTGTGCAAAATCGTGTCAATAGAAGAAGCCTGGATAAGCTCCTACTGTCTGTGTTTGAATGTTAATTGTAAAAGTGTTTTGCTTTTATGGTTGTACGTTAGTGCTGCTTTATATACGTGATTTTCAAACCATTGGTTACCAATTTATGCTATTTCCTTACGAATCGTTTGACCATGCTTTGATCCTCGCTGATCACTTGTAAATGATAGTGCCCAGATGGCAGCTGCGAGAGGTTGATGGTGTGTACACCTGGCTGACTCCATGTTCCATCTTGAATACGCTTCCCATTGATGTCCAGAATACTGTATCTGGCTTGAGGCAGACTTGTTTTGAGAGACAAACGGTCCTGAGACGGGTTGGGAAAAAGCGTCAATACATCAGATTCTATCTCGGAATCAGCTGATAAAACACGCAGGAAGCGGTACATTTTGACCTCTCGGCCAGCCAGACTGATGTCCCGGAATTGTCCCTGTGCATTGATGTTCACCTCCGGCCCATTCTGACCTTCCAGTAAATTGTAAAGCGGGTAAACACCCGGAAAAGGCTGACCAACATTGAAAGCCAGTAACAGACTGTCAATTGGGTCTGGCCGCAAATTGATGAGGACCATGACACTTTCGTCCTGATACTCCCGCAAAAAGGCCATGACATGGGGCGATCCACTACCCAGTCTCTGATAG
>JBCBZF010001172.1:0-2094 GCA_039815525.1 Bacteroidota bacterium
AATCAGGCTTTTGTCGCAACCGTGCTGGCGCTCGCGGGGCATGGCGACCATATCTTGATGATGCGCCCCTGCTATTTCAACCATGAATCAACACTTGGCATGCTTGGTGTTGGCATTGATTATGTTGATTGTGGTTGTACAAAGTTTGTTCCCAATGTCTTTACCCCCAATCAGGACGGCATTCACGATCGATGGGAAGTCCAACTTTCTCCTGGTATCAAAGCCTTACAATTGGTGGTATTTGACCGCTGGGGCAGAGAATTATTTTCCAGCAATCGGCCCAATGACTGGTGGGATGGAACCTTCAACGGCAAAGCGGCACCGGTTGGGGTTTATTTCTATCGACTCAGTTATCAGTGCTTTGATCAGGCGGTGTATGAAATGGTAGACCGCACCGGCCATGTGAGTCTGATCAGGTGAAAGGAGAGAGGTGTCAGGGGAGAGAATACTTGTTTGCTCCTACCTGATACAGAAAACGGACAAGCCGTTGAGCCTGTCCGTTGATTGATTTAGTGCACATGAAGTCCACATTCTGTCTTCTGATTTCCTGCCCAGCGACCTTCACGGCCTTTCCCCGGAATGGTACAGTGCGCACAGCCCACAGAGCCGTAGCCTTTGTCTTCCAGTGGATGTTTGGGTAGGTCATAGATGACTTGATTCCACTCCGCTTCTTCTTTGGTCATATCCAGTAAGGGATAAAACCGCAGCAAGCCTTCTTTCTCTTTGAAAATTGGCAACTGCTGGCGATGCGTCGTGGAGCCACCCACCATACCAGAAATCCAGACCTGGTGCTTGTTTTTGAGCTCTGCCAATGGCAAAACCTTGTTGACATAACAACAGGCGTCGGGTTCATGCGTCCAGGTGAAATCCACCTTGGTAAACATGTTTTCGTTCGCTTTCGGTCGAACGGGGATGACATTCAACTCCCAAAGGGTGGAGAGTGTCCTGCGGTACGCATGCGTCTCCGCAAAGTGATAGGTCGTATCTACAAAGTAGATCGGATGATCCGGTTTGACCTGATGGAGCAAATGCAAAAATGTGGCTGATGAAGTCCCGAAAGATGATGTCACCAACACCCTGTCGAACTCACTGAACAGCCGCTCCAGCCGTTCACGATAGCCTAATTGTGCATATTCAGCACACAGGGTTTTTGTATCCATAAGCATATGTTTATGGGGTTTGAAAAAAGCCGTCGGTCGTCCATTCCAGACCTGTCAGGTTTTATGGATGGGAGACATACAGCTTCCTTCAGAAGCTTCAAAGATCAGGAGGCGCAATGCCTCTTAGTAAACGGGTAGGCTCGGATCAATTTCCTTCGCGTATGCCAGAACCCCGCCTTCGAGATTGTAAAGATTGGTAAAACCGTGTTGGGATTCAAGTAATTGGATCACATCGGCACTGCGTTTACCGCTTCGGCAGTGGACAATCACCTGCTTATTACGATCAATCTGATCAATGTGTTGCTCGATCTCACTTTTTGGCAAGAGTGGCGCACCCAGATTGACAATGTCATATTCATAGGCTTCTCGTACATCAATTAATTGAAAGTCAGCCCCTTCATCCTGTAATTTTTTCAATTGGTGAACATCTACAGCTTTGACATTGCTTTCTTCCTTCAATTCCTGCTCAACTGCCGGAACACCGCAAAATTGCACATAGTCAATGAGCTCTGTTTGCGAAGGGTTCTCTCCGGTCAGGGGATTGGTTTTGTCTTTTCCCACCTTTAAAATACGGGTGGTGAAAGACAATGCATCAAAGAGGAAGAGTCGGCCTGATAGTGGGTCTCCCACACCAGTAATGACTTTGAGAACCTCCAGGGCCTGAAGTGATCCGATGATGCCCGGCAGGACTCCGATCACGCCACCTTCGGCGCAGCTTGGCACCAGCCCGGGCGGTGGAGGAGTAGGGAAGAGGTCGCGATAATTGGGGCCTGTAGTTCCCGTATCATCTGTATAATTAAAGACTGATACCTGTCCTTCAAATTGGAAAATGGAGGCGTATACATTGACTTTACCCAGCAATACTGAGGCATCATTGACCAAATACCTGGTAGGGAAATTGTCTGTGCCGTCTGCCACGACATCATAGTCCTTG
>JBCBZF010000040.1:0-14658 GCA_039815525.1 Bacteroidota bacterium
AGCCCCACCCAGAAATTCTATCCTCAATTATACGTCTAGTCGACGTAAAACCTTAATCCAGGCAAATCATGAATTTCCTCATTATCAGGCTCATTCGGAAAGGATGGAAATGGATCATTGCCCTCCTCCCTTCCTTTCAAAAAGCGGACCCTCAGCCAGTAGGTGAAACAGAAGGCGATGATCAGGCAGAACCGTCCATTCCGCAAAACCCTCTTGGGTTTTACAACAATACGGAAACACCCCAGAAGGACATACAGGCAGAATTGACCACCCGACTCGAAAAGCTCAACGATGAGTTTTATCAGATTGGTTTTCAGGAAGGTCGGGAGGGGAAGGAGACGACCAATGACGAGGCCCGCAAAATTGCCAGTTACCGGGTAGCATACATCAAAAATGAACTACTGGTTGCTGCCAATAAGGAGTTGGAAGGGCGCATCATTGCTTGTGAAGCAATTGAGGAAAATTGCGAAGAACAGGAAACAGAACTGGGCGCGATCAAGAAATATCACAAGGAGTTGCTGGATCAGTCCCGCCTCTTTTCACGTGAATTCAGCCGCAGGCTGGGCCGGTTTTACCTGTACATTGGTGTCCTGCTGGTCATCGCCGACATTCCCCTCGCAGTGGAATTAACCAAGAAGGGCTTTGGCCTGGAAACCGATGCGTCTTATCCCATTGCAGACTTGTTCTCAAGCAAATTTCTTCTGGTGCTGACCACAAATTGGGAGGTATTTGTGATGGCAGCGGGGGTCGCGCTTTGTACCGTATACATCAAGATTTTCTGGGATGAATTTTTGGCCTCTCCCATCGAAAATGCAGTCCGTCAGTACAAGCAGTTTCGGGAGTCGCATTCAGATGAAGATGTTGAATCGATCCGGAAGAAAAAGCAAATGCGAATCAGGGTCAAAATCTCTATCCTGGCTTTCACAGTGGTGATGATCACCATATTGGGTGTTTTCCGCTCAGAGACCATGCAACGTGAAATTGGATTGGAAATGGCGGACATGAAGCGGAAAGCCAAAGCCATTGGGATGACCGATGCTGAATTGGCGGAATATGAACCAAATGACCTCCGTGGAATTGATATCGCGGCCTTCATTGCCCTGACCCTCGCCTTCCCGGTGATTGGTGGCATTTGCATGTCCAAAGGCATCAGTTGTATTCACAATCGCCGCGCCCTGGAACGCGCTCATAAGAACCGGGATGAATTGCGGACTGCGCTGCTCAACATGAAGAAGAATGATTTGCGCAATGCGAAAGAAGGGGTAAAAAAGATGGAGGAGCAAAAAGCATATCTGGAATCCAAAGACTTCGAGAAGACCTTTACCGACGATGCCTTCGGCGGCTATCTGCGTGGTTTTGCTTCTGGTTTGGGTGATAGCATGCGTGATATCGGAACGGATTACTACGAACTGGCCAAGGCATACCGCGCCAAGCTGGCCAAGCGAAAGGTCTACGAATCCTTGACCACCAATCAAATGATGCGCCCCTCCATCAATGGAAACGGCAACGGCTATGACCACGAACACACACCAGGATAATTCTGAGAACCGCTAAATACCGAAAAAATGAACGTTAAATATGCCACATACAGCCAGCTGTTCTGGCTCGGACTCATCATGCTGTTACTGCCTGCCTGTGATTATGTCACACCCGAGGATCCGCCCCCACCGCCTGCGGAAAACACCCTGATGGTCTACTGTGATTTCACCACCAGTTTAAATCTTGAATCATCAGCTGAAATCCAGAAGTTTGGAGAATGGGTCCTCAAACATGCGCCTCGTCCGGCCAATATTGAGTTTTATGAAATCAGCCGGGTGGCCAAAGCGTCCTATCTTCAGGCACGGCTGGAGGCAAAACCAGATGGATTAAGTGGGTTTGATGAGACCATCTGGGAGAAAGAAGAACTGGCCAATGTGGAGGGCTATGTGAATCAACTCAGAGAGGAAGTTGACAAACTAAAGGGGAAGTACGAATCCGATCCGGACTACCGGGGCGCCAATAGTTGTATCACCAATACACTGCTCCAGGCAAACAAATATCTGCGTCCTATTCTGGCAGCGGACTCATCTCATCAGGCGTATCTCATCCTCATCTCTGATATGATTGAGGAATGCGAAAACTCGGTGTTGGGGAAAATGTACATGAATACCCGCAGTGCTTCGGCGGTACCGGCCCGCTTCGAGGCCATCCATGAGCAGGTAGAGACCAAGGATCCCGTTCCCACCGAATTTGCCCGGGTCAAGCCCTTGATTCTGCAAGTGACCCAACAAGATCAGAAAAACCCGTTTTCTCTGTATCAGTCGGAATTTGAATCCCTCTGGCAAGATATATTCTTAAAACTGGGTTTCTCAGAAGTGGCGATCAAACGCTGGCACTTCCTGCCACAGCCGCCGCCTCAGCAAATCTGGACCCACTAGGATAAGATTGTCAGGTATGGAGCTTCGGGAAAAAGTATATCATCTGGTTAGCAAGCATCGGATCGATGCTTTGATTTCTCTCATCAGGACGAATGCCTGTTAGAACCAATTTTCTGAAAAGCCTGACGGGCTTGAACGGTCATTTTTCAAATTACACCCTCGACTTCACGGTATTTCCCTCACCGGATCTACTGATTGGGGCACGATTTGAAGCTTGCCGCATCAATCATGCTACCTATCATCAACTGGCAGCAGTTCCCGTTGCCCTGACCAACTGTACCATCATTTAATCAATTTTTGACAAGCATGCGTAGAATCGGACTTATTCTCACCATCATCGCTTCTTTAGCCACAATTGCAGGGCTGAGCCTGAAAGACTTTTTTAGCCTGTTTTTCTCCCTCAACAATCTGGAAAATCACCTTCCCCATGTTCAGATTGAGGGAGCAAATGTCATCTTTCAGCCCATTAGTATCACGGTTGAGAATGGAGACGTGGTCATCAACTATGGGTATTTTCCGCTCTCTGGGTCAGATCTTGATGGAGGTGCACCCTCCGCGCAAACTCCTTCAGAGGCGCCCGCTACTTTTCAATATGAAATCTCAGGTTATGCTCCGGGTAAATACCGGATGAGCGAAGATGCAGATATGCAGCAATTTGTTACTGGCATGCGCGACCAACTGGGGCAATTTGTCAAGAAACATTATTCGGACGGTATGAAGCTGGATATCTCTGTGATCGGCTCTGCTGATGGATTGAATGTAAAACCCAATACCATCTATCGTGGAGAGTGGAATTTGGGGACGCTTTCTTATTACTCCGAAAATGAGAAGCGACGAAAAGAGCGACTGTATATTCCCAATTCGACCATGCTGATGAATGAAGATTATGCGGTACTCAGAGCGGTGGATATGTACACAGAAATGACCCAGCACAATGATTTGAAAGACATGGAGAAAAACGTCAATATCACTGCTCATGTATACAAAGAAGTGGGAGAATTGTATCGTAAATCTGCGGTGGAAGTCAGAATTGTCAATGCCGTGAACCTGGATAATCTGAATGAGTTGGAACGCCTGGGGGTGGAGAAAATCATCCTTAAGCAGTAGGATGAGGGCGTTTTGATCAATTTTCCATAGAATTACCACACTTCAGATCGAAAGAATTGCCGGAGAATGGCACAGGCTAAGAATATTTTCCCCACCTTGTTCTAAACCCTGTGGTCAGAACGATATGAACCGAAGCATCCGCATCATCTTTTTGATTGTCCTCCCCATTCTGTTGATCGGCATTCCCTGGCTGATTTCTGAAAATGTGTCGGGCCGGATTGATGGAATGTTGGACCAAAAAGCGCGCTTTCAAGCCAGTCGATACGCTGGAAACTGGATCAATGCAGCTTATGTAGAGGCTTTGCAAAAGAGTCAATCACCTCGTGCATCACAGGAAGTCGCCAATCCCAGCTTTATCCAGATCCCGGATCAGTTGGGAAAAAATGGTTTGCGGATTGATGACTTCCATGATGGGACGCCTTTTCTTTGGCTGGATGGTCTGGATGGCCTGGGGCGTTATGACATTGACGACAGTACCAGTTTGCTGGAAGGGATGCGGATTGGTCCGCGGAGCATGAGACTGGAGGGTGAAGAACATGAATATCTGCGTATGGGAAGCGAAGCCCATATTCTGGCGGAGTTTCTTTTTGCCGGGCAGTATCTGATTGAAGACGATACCATTCGCTTTCATCCCAATGGTATGATCTACAACTGGCCAGACTTTGATCAATACCAGGGCGTCATTGATTACATTGGTCCGGCGATGGATGTGGACCAGATCATTTTGGGGAAAGAAAATATGCGTCTGGTGCTAGGCTTTAAATTTCAAGCTGATCAACTGGTCTTGTATGAGTTGAGGTGTATTGAAGGAGAAAAGGACGACTGCCAGAAAGTCGCTTTTGATATGGAGTTTGCCCGCCTGCGGCGGCTTGGCGATTGATCCCAGAATCCGGAGAAGCCCTTCTTTTCTGAGGCTTTTCTTTATCCTGCAAAAGCCGGCAACATGAAAGAAAACTCCGTCCCCTCCTGCAATTTGCTGCGCACCTGAATGCTGGCATCATGCAGCTCAAGGATCTTTTTCACAATCGCCAATCCGAGACCAGCACCGCTTTTCTTGGTCTTTTCACCGGCTACCTGATGATAGCGCTCAAAAATGTACGGCTGCTGTTCCTGCGGGATACCGGGGCCGTTGTCGACAATGCCGACAGTGACGCCTTCCTCTTGTTGGCTGAGCTCAATTCTTACCTCTCCATTTTCAGGGGTGAATTTCAGCGCATTGTCCATCAGATTTTGCAGGACTCTTTCGACCAGGGCGACATCAGCAAAGACCAACGGGAGTTGTTGTGGCATGTCAATATGAAGGGTAATCCCTTTTTCCTGTGCGAGAATCTGATATTTCTGATAAACATCCTGTGCCAGATCTGAAATGAAGAATGGCTCTTTTTCCGGGACAACCTGTTCGGCTTCCAGCTTGGAATATTCAAACAACTGATTGATCAGGCGACTGAGGCGCCCGGCACTGTTGAGAATCATGCCCAGATAACGCTGCCGATCTTCTGAATTCAGCTGCTCATCTTTCATCGAAAGGGTCTCAGCATAGCCCTGCATAATGGCCAGGGGCGTCCGCAGATCATGTGAAACATTGGCGATCAATTCACGTCGCAGACTCTCTATAGATTGGATCTGTTCAATATGCGCCACAATGGTGTCTGCCATCTGGTTGAAGGTCTCTCCCAAAGGCTGTAAATCACCACCATCCTGCTGACTGATTCTGGCACTCATGTCGCCTTCTTTGAAGCGGGTGACGGTGGCGATGATACTCCGCAGATTGCGGGTAAGTAACCATATCGCCAGCAGACCAATTCCTAATGCGCCAAACAGTGTGATGAAGAAGTAATTGGTGCCCAGCTTTAAAAAATAACTTCCCATCAACGTACCAGATACTGCAGTTTGTTCCTCACTGCCCAGAATGATGTATACATAGCCCTCGTGTGTACCATTGTTGATAATTTTGGAGGCGGAAAAGATATTTTGCTTTTCCGGATGGCGTGGGTCGTCTCCGAGGATAAAAGGTTTGTCTGCTGCCGCAATGAATTTCTTGACGGGTCCTAAACCAACAGAGTCCAGTTTGATCTTTTTATGTGGTGCGACATAGTTGACGATTTTTCCACCCTTGTCCAGCAGATAGACTTCCACACTGGGGTTGATCACCATCATAGAGTGCATGATGTCTTTCATCGCCTCAGGACTCACGGTGCCATCTACCAGTGGTTTGGCTACGCTGGCAGTACTGTCAGCAATGCCGCCGTACAGTCGCTGGTGCACCTCTTGCATATATGTTCGGGCGGTAAAGCCGGTAATCACCAGATAGGCGACACCCAGGACCCCCAGCATGAGCAGCAAGGTCAGCGAAATCTTTGTGTAGAGACGATTGGTATGGCGTTCCATATTGTTTACAGATCTTCGTTGAAACGATACCCTACCCCCCAGGTCGTGAGGATGTACATAGGATTTTGTAGGTCCGGTTCAATTTTACTCCGGAGACGATTGATATGTGAGTTGACGGTATGCTCGTAACCAGTAAAGTCGTATCCCCAAACGAGATTGAGCAATTTGGCCCGATCAAAACTTTTGCCAGGTTGGGATGCAAGCAGACTGAGCAGATCAAATTCTTTTGGCGACAGCTCGACCCTTTTGTCATTGAGGGTTACTTTTCGCTTGCCAATGTCGATACACAGCTCGCCAAACCGAAGTTCTTGTTCTCCATTTGGTTCTTTGCGGGATTGTTTCAGAATCTCTTCCCGTCTGAAGATTGCTTTTACACGCGCAATGAATTCCCGGACACTGAATGGTTTGGTCAGATAATCATCTGCGCCCATTTCCAGCCCCAACACCTTGTCAATTTCTTCTGACTTTGCGGTCAGCATCATGATGGGCGTATGAATTTCCTTGGCACGGACCCTGCGACAGATTTCGAGCCCATCCATTTTGGGGATCATCAGGTCCAGTATGATCAGATCGTATTGTTGATTACCAGCCAGATCATATCCAGTGGCACCATCATAGGCCTTGTCGAGTTCGCAATCGAGATCCTTGAGATGGATTTCCAGCAAATCGACAATGTTGCGATCATCTTCTACGACCAGAACACGTTTCATATCCTTTAGCATTGGGGGTAAACTACGATGAGAGTATCACAAAATCATCACAATACGCTCGACCTGCAAAAATGGGGCTTGAGATTCGGGAATCAGGTCAGCAGGCTGACAGTCAGCTTAAAAAATCAATATGCCACTATCTGGCAAAGATCCCCAAAATATGATCAAAATGTGATCCTTTTGCGATAACCAGGGCCCTTTTCCAAGGTATAATCTACTGTCGTTTCGAATCAGCTACTGGTTCGTGTATATTGGATTAATTGGCATGAAGGTCCTCTGGGAAGGGGACCTTTTTCCGTCTATTGTCATCAGTCCATGGTCGATAGAAAGCCGATCTCATACGTCGCTGACTCGTTCCAAACGATGGATTATGGACTATTTACTCCTCTCACCTCTCCGATCCTTCTTCAACTTTTTCACGGCTTTTGCTTTTTGTTCCATCTCTTCAATTTGATAGCGGCGTACTTTCACGGTTTTTCCCTTGAGTCTCAATTGATCGCCTTTTGCGGCCAACTCTTCAAAGCCTTTGATGGGCATGTCCACGATCGTGTAAGAATCATAAATGGTAATGGTACCGATCTCATCACCCGTGAGCGCACTGGTATTGGTCAGAAAACCCACGATGTCCCCTTTCCGGACTTTGTCCCTTTTCCCCCTTGAAATGAGAAATTTGGTCCATTTATCAACTTCTTTCACCTTTTCTGCGGCCACATCGGCCATCTCTACTTTCAGGTTTTTCAATGGCAATTCGATCAGGCGATGGTGGTTGCGAACATAATGTCCCTCTGCCTCGCTGAGAACGATGTTGTAAATGTGTCCCCGACGGCCCGCCCGTCCGGTTCTGCCGACCCGGTGGAGGTAATAATCATATTCCTGCGGAATGGCCAGATTGATGACGGCTGGCAGTTCGGGGATGTCCAACCCACGGGCGGCGAGGTCGGTCGCCACCAGAAACTGGATATGGCCTTCCCGAAAGCGTTGGAGAATATTGTTGCGTTCGTTTTGTTCTTGGTCTCCGTAGTAAGCTTCCGCTTTGTATCCCAGATTGCGCAGAAAGCCTGTGATTCCATAAATATCTGCTCTTTTGCCACAAAAGATCAGTGCCTGGGAGAGAGCTTCTTGTTGGATCAAACCTGCCAACATGGCTTCCCGTTGTCCTTTTTTTGCTTTGACCAGATGGAAGCGAAGGTTTTTGAGAATGTCTTTCGGATGAAGACGAAGGGTCATGGTCCGACCGTAACGCTCTCGCATCAGCGCTTCGCTGTCTTCGGAGATGGTGGCGGAGAAAAATCCAACTTGCACCCGATTGCGGATATGCTGGCGAATGGCGTCGAAATCTTTCTGGAAGCCCATTTCCAATAATTTGTCCCCTTCATCAATGATCAAAAATTTGATGTCCCGCCAGAGGAAGTCGTATTTCTGTTGACTGCTCACATCTTTGAGACGACCAGGGACAATGACCAGAATATGGGGTGCTGACTTGATCGCATCAAAGCTTTCCTGCATGGTGCTGCCGCCATAGACCGCACCTACTTTCAACTGATCACCATTGAAGTAAGAACGCAGGGCAGCAGTTACCTGCACGGCCAGTTCACGGGACGGAACCATGACCAGCGCCTGCGTGCTGCGTTTCAGTAAATTCAGTCTGGAAATAAGGGGGAGGCCATAAGCAGCGGTTTTACCCGTCCCGGTTGGCGCTTCCACGATCATGTTTTTTTTCTGGATGAAAAGCGGGATTACCTTTTCCTGGACCTGGGTTGGTCTGCGGAATCCCAGTTCCGGCAATTTCTCCAATATCCGTTCATGCAGCTCGTATCGTTCAAATCCGCTTTTTCTCATGCGGCAAAGATACACTTTTTTGTATCTGCTGTGCCCTTAACGCCTTATCCCAGTGCCGCCAGAATGGCTTCTGGTTCAGCCCGATTGCGATAATCGACATCAAGAAAGGCCCAACTGATCCGGCCATTCGGCTGAATGACGTAGCTTGCTGCCAGCGGGAGTTCATTGCTGGTATTACCATTGTAGGCCTCCAGATCAAACGCGGCTTTGTAGTAGGCGGCAACTTCTGGGGTGAGAGAAAAGACAATGCCATATTTGCGCGCTACTTCATTGTTTTGATCAGTCAATACCTCGAACTGTAGCGCATGTTTCTGTTGGGTATTGATAGAATGGTCTGGCATTTCTTGGGTCAATGACAATAGATTGGCGCCTTTTTCCTGAAAAGCAGGTAGATATTCTTGTAGGGCACGAAGGCTCATATTACAGTAAGGGCACCAACCACCGCGGTACCAGGTCAGAATCACCGGGCCTTTGGAAAGAGAGCCTGCAAGAGAGATCGCTTGCCCAGTCGCATTAGAAAGTTGGAAATCAGGGGCCTCATCACCAGTTGCCAGAGCTTGATCAAGAATTCCACTCTGTAAGACTGCATCTATACCTTCTTCGTAAGCCTTGATTTTTTCAGCGGGTGCTTTTGCCAGAAAGCTAGCCTGATATATGCTTAATTGAGAATGTAAACTGTTCGGGGTATTCATGAATGGGGAGATGTTGGACCACTGCATTGCTGACAGAGACTTTCCAGTAATTGATTGAGTTGCTCGGCCTGCTCAAGGGAAATGCTTTGGGTGATGGCATCCAACTCAGCCAGCGTCTGATCTACTGCCTGTAGTTTTTGAAGCCCCGCCTCTGTTAGCTTCACCCGATTGGAGCGGCGATCATCTTCACAACATTGTTTGCCCACCAGATCTTTTCCCACCAAACGATCCAGAATACGGGATACATCCGACATTTTATCGATCATCTGGCTCCGGACGATCTGAATCGGTAGAGAATCCGGATAATGCGTTTCAAGGATACGGAGGACGTTGTACTGTTTCAACGTCAATTCATAGGGACGCAGATGGTCTTTGAGGGCATTGGCCAGCCAATTTGCACTGTAAAGCAAATTGGTGCGAAGGCGCAGCCATTCATTCTGCGTGCTTTTGTGGGTCGGAAGCTCCATAAATGGCAATATAGCTGTTTAAACAAATATATTACGAAGAAGCTGGCGAGATCGTTGTTCCGAATTTTGGGAATTGAAAGGCGAAATGGAACAGGAAGCCAAAATTTTGCTCAATCCTGCGTATCTTTTTCCTTTCTCTGCATTAAGAGAGCGAATTGACCACCGAAGATCGAGGATTTTGCAGAAAAGGAGTCTGACGAAAGCGCAGATACAAGAAGAGTATCAACTGGTGATGGCGGCCCAAAAAAACCGGCGTCGCTTTGGTGTGCTATATGAGCGCTACTACGAGCAGATTTTTCTGTTTGTCTTCAAGAGGGTCAGCGATGAAGATGTGTGTGGGGATGTTACCTCGCAGGTTTTTCTCAAAGCCATGACCCATCTCGATCGTTATCAGTTCAAAGGGGTACCTTTTTCAGCCTGGTTGTACCGCATTGCCATCAATGAGGTCAATCAATATTTCCGGGATACCAAAAATCAGCGCACCATCAGCATGGAGCGTAGCCAATTAATGGACATGGTGGAGGAAGTGGCTGAAGAGTCCAGTGAAGAGGCAGTTCAAAAGATGCTGGCCGTTTTGCAGGACCTGAGTCCGGCAGAAGTTCAGATGATCGAACTGCGTTTTTTCGAAAAGATGCCCTTTAAAGAGATCGCGGCTTTGTTTGGAATCACTGAAAACAATGCCAAAGTAAAAATGTATCGTCTGTTGGGGAAGCTGAAGAAGTTGATGGGAAAGCGTTATGCCAAAGTATAAAATACATATAGACAAGCCTTTGCCGAAACCGGGTCAGATTCGACGTCATCAGGACTTCGATTCGCTCTACGACCGTTATCAGGTCACCACCCGTTTTGAGTTCTGGCGCAGTCTCTATCGCAATCCGCGTTATTTCGCGGGTCTGGTAGCGATTTTGTCTATCGTGTTCTTGATTTTTGATCAAAACCAGGAAAAACCAACAGTGGATGAGCCACTGATCAATCCACCCTTTGCCAAATTAGATCCAGCCTTCATGCGTTGGGAGATGATGGCTGGTGAGCCTTTTACCTTCCACCATCCCAATGGCGCGGAAGTATTCATTCCTGCCCATAGCTTTGTGGATGCCTGGGGCGATTCAGTATGTGGGGGCATTCAAGTTCGATATCGTGAACTCAATGATCCAGGTAGTCTCTTCCTTTCAGGCCTGCCATTGGCAGGGGGCGAGCAGCCTGTCAATACACAAAACATTGCGCAGATCGAGGCATTCCAATATGGAATACCACTGGAGATTCGGTCTGGCAAAAGCATAGAGTTGGTATGGGAAATGCCGCCAGTTGAATCGGACCTCATGGTTTTCCAATTGGATACTGCAGGTGGAACCTGGCAGGCTGCTGGTTTGGCAGAGCAGCAGCTCCTGGCAGTCAATGATGTCCGGCCGGCCATTCCTTCGATTTTGACTGAAGTTACGGATGAATTGGTACCGCGTGCGGCAATTCCGCCTCATAAACCCGGACGCCCCTTTGGTGTGCGTTTAAAAAACAAAGCAGACCATCCTGAATTCCGTGCCTATCAAAAGACGTACTGGTCCTGGATTGATGGCCATGATTCCGCAAACCCGTGGGAAGATGGACTGATTCTGTCATCTGGGGAGCAGATCTGGGAGGATGTAAGAATTCGGAAGCTTGGTGGCGAAAAAGCGTATGAATTGACCTTCATGCGTGCCAAAGATGGGGGAGGCGTAGAAATTCGGAAAGTGACGGCCCGCGCCATCTTTGAAGCCAGGAATCAGACCCAGGCCAATACCATTTATCAGCAACAGCTGGAAGATTATCAGCGAGAATTAGCTGCCTGGGAGGCTGCGCGGACAGCCAAACGAGAGCGGGAAGAAGCCCGCCGGAAAGCAAAACGTCAATACGATCAGGCCATTGCTGCCTGGGAAGCGGGGCAGGCCGACAGTGCGGCCCAGGCTGGCCAATCTCAGCGGCGTGTGATCATTCATTCACTCGGGATTCATCGTCTCGGCATAGCAAATGATGCGGATTTGGAGGAAATTCCGGTGATTCTGACCAAAGGCGAGCGTGAGGTCCTTTCTCTTCAAACGGTCAGGGCACACCTGCTGCAATACCCCACACAACAACTGTATCCCGGTCGAATCCAGGGAGATACCATCTGGATCCCGCGACCTGATCCCAATGGCTCAGAGTTGTGGCTCAGCCGTGATGCCAAGGAATTTGCGCGCATTGTCTGGCCGACCGGATCTGACGGAAACGTACCAAATCCCATTCGTATCCAACCCGACTGGCAAAAAGCAGATTCCCGGGTAGCGTCCACAATTCGCCGATCAGCCCCCGGGAATACCGATTGATACATTCGCAGTGGGTGGGATGAAAGATTTTGCGTACATTCATCTTGTAAATAGATAATTACGTGAAATCTGGCATCTTCTGGGGATATTTGTTACTCCTCACCAGCATTGCTTGTCATCCAATTGGAAACGGTAGTGCACCCAACCACCTTGCTAACGCGCCAGAGATTGCCCCGCCCATACCTACACTTGATGTAGAATTTCTTACGTTCCGAATTCAAACGGACCGTGATCAAACCCTTGATTTCGAAAATGGAACCCGTATTTTGGTTCCAGCCCAATCATTGGTTGATCCCAGCGGTGCACCAGTCTCTGGTGAAGCGGAAATTCATTTTCGCGAACTCAACAACACTGTCGATATCTTCCTCAGTGGTATTCCCATGACTGAAATCAGAGATGGAAATCAAATGGTTTTTCAGTCCGCAGCCATGATGGAGCTACGGGCTTTCCAGAATGGGAAACATTTGGGCATTGCGTCTGGCAAGCAGATCATGGTAGAGTTGGCTTCTTACCCTGGATTTGACCCAAAGAAAATCCCAACCGACTACAGCCAGTACTTTCTTGCAGAAGATAAAGGGGAGTGGGAGCGGCTACAACCTGATGTGGTACGGCCCAATGACCGGGTGAAAGTTGAGCAGGAAAGGTTTCAGGCTTCAGTAGCCAGAAAAACCACCCAGATCGAGACGTCTAAACCACCTGAAGCACCCATGAAACCCCAAAAGCCCAGTGGAAACGAAGTGGTGTTTGATTTTTCTGTTGACTACCGCCGCTATCCCGAACTGGCCTCTTTTGATGGTATTCAATGGCAGTATGCTGGTATTCAGGAAGCCGGGACTGTCAATCCGAATAAGGAAGCCTGGGTGTTTGGCCAGGTCTGGAGCGAAGCGAGTGTGTCAAGTAAGAACAGCAAAAAAGGCCTGTATTATATCACGCTCAAGAATAAGCGGCGCAGCGCCAAAATGGTGGTGCGGCCGGTTTTGGAAGGGGCAAAGTACAATCAGGCGATGAGAGTCTACGAAGACCTGAATCAAGCATATCAGGCTTCTTTGGCAACTTATCAGGCCCGACAAAAAGCCTTGCGCAACCAACGCCGTCAGGCAAATGCCCAAATACGACAAGCGCAGCTTGCTGCCAGTCGCCAGGCACGGGTTCTGAGTATCATCAATGCCACCCGCTTTGGGGTATATAATGTAGATCGCTATCTCAAAATGCCAGACGCCTTGATGGTCAATGCCAATTTTGATTTTGGTAGCCAGAAAGCAAACGGTGAGATTGCCGAAGTCTATCTCCTCGTCCGGGAAGCAAACACGGTGATCCCTTTCGAAAATCCAGACTTTCAAACCCCAAGCGACCCTGACCGAAACTGGGATAAATTGATTTTTCAGCCCAAAGAAACCAATATGCTGGTTGCGATCCTGCCGGGCGGTGGCTACAGCATTTTTGCACCAGATGATTTCAGAGCGCAAAAAATTACTCCCGGATTTACTTTTAATATGCGCCCCAGCCCGAAAAACGACAATGGTAAATTGTTGCGGGAACTCATGGGGGTTTAACAATCGGATTCTGACGAAGAAGTTATCGAAACATTTGTATGAAGCGTATCCTGACCATTCTCTCCTTGTTCTTTGTGTGTCCATTTGGATGGTCCCAGGTGTTGAGTGTCAATGACAACGGCAAATGGGGATTTGCCAATCTGGCTGGCGATGTCGTGGTTCCTCTCAAATATGATTGGATCTACCTCTATGGTCATTCTCAGCCTGATTTGGGCTTGTATGTGTTTGAAAAAGCAGGCCGTAAAGGGATCTATAAAGTCGGTAAAGGCGAATGGTTTCCTGCACTGTATGACCATGTCCTGATCGCACTGGACAGCGATAGTACGGGTTACATCATGACCTATAAAAAGGATCTGGGCTCTTTGTGGGCACCTGAAGACAAACTATATGCAGAACCGGTGGCTGACGAACTGATCGACTTCGCCTCAATTGGATATGGTATGTATCGCTACCGCCGCGCCGATTCTACTTATGGTGCCTGGGGCAATGATGAGTTGTTTGGACACCCCAAAGATTACAAAAGCATTAGCTGGGACCGTGAAGGAGACATTCTGCGGCTTGAAGGCGAAAAAGGCTGGAGCCTGATCAATCGGCAAGGAAAGTTTCTCATACAGGATTATCCAGCTAAGATTTCATATCTGACTGATTCCCTTTTCCTGGTAGAAGGTGGTGATCCAATCCTGCCAGTCTATGGCGTTGTGGATCAGCAAGGAGAAGAAATTTGTAAAACTGAATATCAGCGCATTTTAGCCTTAGAAAATACTTTGCTGGTCGTCCGTGAGGGAAAGAAAGGCCTCATGGATCACAGCGGAAAAGTACTGGTTGAGGCCGACTATCAAGGCATGGTGCCAGCTGCGCATCAAATGTATTGGGTCAAAACCAAAGATCTTTGGGGACTTTCTGATACGGCCGGTCAATTGGTGATCACACCGCATTTTACTGAGCGTCCATATTTTGAAGGGAATGTCGCAGTGGTAAAACGTGGGGCAAACCATGGTTTGATCAATCGTCAGGGTTCCTATCTGGCCGAACTTCAGTATGATGGCGTTCAGGTTTTGGATGGTGTAGCCCGCCTCAAAAATGGAGGGGAAATCACCCAGGTGGCTTTTGATGAGGAAGGCAATCTCGATCCACGCCCCAAACTGATCG
>JBCBZF010000379.1:0-6210 GCA_039815525.1 Bacteroidota bacterium
AATTCAGATTCAAGATGTTTGATGAACATCCGGTAGGCTTCCTCTTCTTCAAATAAACGAATTTGCAGACTGTCCTCTTGAATAGGATCGGTGGTTTTTGACAGTTGTTTATTGAGCCATGCAATGTCATTTTGACGTTGATTTTCTTCAAAGGCCAAAGAATCTGGCAGGCCACTGGAAAAAAGGGCCTGTCGTCCAAAAGTAGCCTCCCGTAAAACCGCCGCTTTGCTCTTTTCCGCATACTGAAAAGCCTGGGCCAACCACGGTTGGTTCTCGTCAAATTCATATTGTTTCAGGCAAAACCAGATGGCCAATTCGTAGTGGGATTTCCATTTTTCACCCAGCCAAAGGCGGGAAGTTTCCGTTTTGACCGACAGCCTCTGATCGTCAATAATTGAAAGGCAGGCATCAATGGCCTTCATACCGATTTCCAGAAACGCTCTTTTATGGGTTGTGTTAAACGCATGCCTGGCCAATTTTGCCTTCAAGAATAAGAACCCTATCAGTTGCTTTTCAAACTGAATCTGATCGGATCGGGGATTTTCCGTCAAGCCATTTTCATTGAAATCATTGCTGCCAATTTGTAAGCCTTTTTGAAAGGCAGAAAAACCTTCCGCAATTTTCTCAGTAGACCCCAGAAGGGAAAGTTCGCCATGAATACGGTATGCGATCATCCGATACAATCGGGCCTTCTCATCTTTCATGGTATCCAGCTGCATCATACTCTTGTGGAGCAGTCGCTCTGCTTTCTCTATCTGCCCAACGCCCATCAGGGCTTCCACTTTGTCAATGCTGATTTCGGATTTTTTCAGCGCACTCTTTGAGAGATCCGCGGCCTCATTGAGGTAGATGAACGCACTGTCAGCCACATTCATCCCAGAAAAAGTCAGCCCCAGATTATGAAGCACATTGGTTCGATCATTGGGAGAAATATCATCTGATTGAATAAAAAGCCGAAACCATCCTAATGCCTCATGATATTCTTGATTTTGGAGTTTTGCCCGCCCTAAATTGTTATGCAGGTACGCTATGTTTTTTCGGTATCGTGCTTTATAACTTTCTTCTGTCTTCGGGTCATTCAATCGTTGCTGAAAATAAAAAACGGCTTGCTGATAACACTCGATGGCATATCCTACATCATTGTTTTTTCGAAAAACAGTTCCCAAACTCCCATATGAAGTTGCCAGCGCACTTTCGTTACCATCCTTTTGTTTTTGTAAACGCCTGATGCCTTCCTGATACCAGCGAATGGCTTCCCGATAATTTTCCCTCCGATTATACGCATTGCCGATGGTGGCAAACATGGAAGACGCTACAGAGGATTCCTGATCCAGATAAGGCTGAATATTGGGGAGATAGGCAAGGAATTCATCATGTTTACTTTGAACGCCCAGACTAAAGGCACTTCCTTTCTAGCACATCAGACATGGTCGGATAGAATCCTGCTCCCGGAATGCATCAGCAGCCTGTTCAAACAAATTGATGGCGTCGTCATAGGCGCGCTTTCTGAGGAGATTGCGCGCAGAATCTTTCAGGGCCTGAGGCGCAGGCTGAGAGAAGGTCGATACCATAAGGAAGAAGAGTGAGCAAAAAGAGAAAATTTGCTTGTGGGGCATATGGTTGGGTCGTGGATGTTCTTTGCGATTTACAAAATTATCAAAAACCGGACTACCCTTAAAGTGGGTACCCGGTTTCCCTATCCACTATTTTGAAGGTAATCAGTGCTGGATGATGATTTTCTTCATGCTTTGATTTTGGCCATTTACCTGAAGACCATAGAAATATATTCCGTCGGGTAAAGAAGTTAGATCAATGCTCATCTCCCTTACCTCTGTTGGCAGGGGTATACTTTTGAGTCGTCGACCATTGATATCAAGGATGATCAATTGGGCGTCTTGCTGTTGTGGAAGCCGATATCGAAAATTGGTGCGGCCGTTGCTTGGATTGGGGAAAGCATCAATCTGTGCATCTGTTTTCCAGCTATTGTTAACAGACAGTTTCTTGCTTCCTTTTTCATCCTTGTCTTTTCCACCTGAACCGACTTTTGGCAAGATCACTTCTTCGAGAAAGGATTCATCAGAGAAAAATTCCAGAGCGGCCTGAGCATTGGCACTTCCAAGCTGGCTTTTGTCCTGGGCCACTCCAAGCAGTGCTTTTTCAGCATCAGGCTCTTTGGCAAGCGCGTAAAGCCCATTCGCATTCTGGTCCAATTCAATGAAATAACTTGCTGCCGCAGCAAATCCTGCCAGGTCTGGCTGATCAGCCATCTCCTGAATCAGATTCTGAGCAGCCGAAAAGTCCCCATTCAACATTTTTACACCATACCGATCCAGATCTGCATAAGGGCGGTTGGAAGCGGCCAGAAATTGCTCGATTTCAGAAAGTGGATCAACATTGGATGCATCTGGGTATAGCAAATAACTTCTCAGTAATTCACTTTCCAGAATGGCAATTTCATGCTTTGCTGCCTGAATCTTGCTTCCAGCAAACTTCTTTCCGATACGCCTTCCTGGGCCAGATTCAATGCCTCCATCAGGTCATCAGGAAGAGATGAATTCATATCACTGACTGCACTCAAGACCGTTTCAGACAAAGGAGAATTGCTCATCAGAATGGAGGCCATTTCAATCTCTGGCAGAGCCGGAAAATGTTCTACGGCTGCAATCAATACCGCATCGGACAGATACGGACTCGCGTCTGACAAAGCTGAAAGAACATCTTCGTCGGATCCGCCGGCATTGATCAGATTCAGAATCGCATCCGTATCGCCGCCATCAATCTGTGCTTCAAGTGAAATAATTCCGCTTTGTTCAAGGGAAATCTTATTGGCAATGTTGTTGCTTCCTCCCTGACTGAGCCGACTTGGACACTGATCATCTTTCACGAAGGTGAAATTAGTTGACAGGGAATTCACCAGCTGATCACGGCACTGCGGCACCGTAACAGCATCTATGTTGTTCCAATGTAAAATTGCCTGCGGATTTGACAAGAAGCTATTCTTGGCAACATAATAATTATGCTCTGCCGTGCTGCTGTTGCAAGGATCAAAGTAACGGTTCCCAACGAGATCAACAGGATCGCCAGTATTTTGTCCCTGAATAAATCCAATATCAGTCAACGGATTGGCATCGGGGATCACCGCAATATCATGGGCCAGACTGTTGTGGAAATCATTGCATCGAATGCGTAGGCCATCCGGTTGAGTGGGACCGTCATTGTCATTTTGTGCAAGGATAGCCGCCAGTAAATCATGAAATTCATTGTTGTAAATTTCAGTATGCGGGTCGCGTGAATCCTCTGCCACTATGCCGGCAATGCCATTTTGGGTGGTCATAAAATTGTTGGCCTCCACATGATATTCCGAACATTCATCCAAGAATAGGCCATACCCATAGACAAAACCATTATTGGTGGGAGCAGCAAAGCCACTCACATCAAAGGCAGATTCTGTTACTGCGGCAAATCGCATGCCTCTCAGACGGATGCCGGCGACAGTTCCATTGTTGAAATCAGAATGTTTCACGGCAATTGCGTTGAGTGGATTGGTGGCCATGGCATCTACACCATAGCGCAATCCTTCAAATGAAGAGCGGATCAGATTATTGGCGGGGCAGGGAGTTCCCTGCGGAAGCGTTAGGGTACACAGCCCATCGACCACATAGCGGGCATCAATGGAATGGATTCCCGTTCCTCGCTCAAATTCTGACATCACACTGAGCGGGGTGGTATTGCGAAAAGTATTGCCGCGCAACTTCACCCCATCAACGCGCCAATTGGTGAAAAAAGCCGAAGGAAGTGTATTGGGATCATTGAGTGTCCTGGTGGTTTCAAATACACAGTTTTCAAAATATCCCAGATTACCAGTCGGCAGCTGGCTCGCGTATGAGAGATATTGGATCGCGCGCCGGTTGTTGCGGAAAGTGCTGTTGGATGCCTGAATGATCCCACCAGTATGATCCCAATCCCAATTTCCACTGGGCAAGGTACGGATGGTGGTAATGGCATCGCGTGCGTGCTCAATCAAAGCGCCATTTTCCAGGATCACTTTCCCCTGAGCCCCGGCCGTCAATTGACTGGCATTGCGGGTGCCCCAGACATCGATGCCACGCCACATTCTGCCACAGGCATTGGTGATGGTTCCGCCATTGACACGCAGGGTCGCGCCTCGTTTGACCTCAATCCGCTTGCCTTTGGCCATGTTCAGCGTACCGGTAATGGTGAGCGTAACACCAGGATTCACACACAGGTCGGTGTACATATCGACGCTACCTGTCCAGGTGGTATTGCTACTGATCACCTGTCCAGTCCCAGGTGCGAGTGGCGACTCCCAGATTCCACGACCGTAAAGAGACGCACGCAGTTTTTGGTCGCAATGGTTGATTTCCAGATCGCTGACAATACAAACCGGCAGATCGGTGCTGAAACATTCCCACTGCGGCATAGATGCATCCCGGTAGAAGACGCCAACATCAGTGGCGAGATACAGCATATCATTTGAGCCAGTTTGATATTTGATCTGATTGGTCGGAAAAATGGGAAGCCCCTCCGAATAGTCAATCCAGGTGTTTCCACCATCACAGGAATACAGAACGCGCTTGATGCCTGAGCCGGGCATATTCGGGTCTTCCCAGAAGCGGTTAATCCCAACCCATACCTTATTTGGGTCATCAGGATCGACGGTGATACAGGAGATCCCTTTCCACACCATGACGCCCGGAAGAGATTGCTCGACATTGTCGGTGATATCTGTCCAGGTTGGACTCCCGGAGGTCGCATTCGTCGTTTTGAAGAAGCGATCTTCATGCGTGGTAGCTGAATTGTCCCAGGTTGGCTGGCGGAAGGCGACATAAACGGTATCTGGATTAGAAGGCGCAGGATGGACGGCGGAAAACGAGGTGTTGATTACGCCAAAAGTTGCATTAAAATCTGTAATCCATTCCAAGGTTTCCGGGCTGGCAGTCCCAATGTTTGTGTATTTGTACAACTCATCCCTTATCGCATACAGCATATCGCCATTTGCATCCAACTCCATCGGCCGACTGTAAAGGGTGGGATCTCCCGTGGCGGTACTTGAGCTGACAATGCTGCTGTATCCCCAAGAAGTAGAAGCATTCAGCTTTTTCCATACCACGCTTTGGCTTTGGCAGTACATATATTGGTCATTGGCAATCACGGCTTCATACCCATCTCCAATGATTTGGTTTGTCCAGTTACCCTGATTGTACATGAATGCGCCATTGTCCTGGGTGCCACCAGTTAGGAGTCCTGGATCTGATTCTAACCCACCGAAACCATAAAACTGGGTGTTGTTCAGACCTGTTCCATTGATATTTTGCCAGGTAGGTTGCAGGGCATTGGGAGATGTGTCCGAAAACAATATACCGCCATCATTTCCAACATAAAGTACATCGTTGAACCCACCAATATTTCCCGATACAAGCACCATTGACCGCACATCTGCGTGGGTCCAGGTCCCGTTGAAGGTGTTGTTGTAAAAATTGATGTTACTGAAGCTTACGCCACTATCTGTAGATTTTGCCATCGTCCGCCCACAAGACTCGGTGTACATGACGCTTTCGTCGGCCAATGACACCTCAAAGACTGCCCCCCGGGCGTTGCTGGGAGACGCCTGTAGCGTCCAATTCATGTGAGAAGAAGCCCCATCCGTTATATCAATATCATGGTGGACGTCAGCTGTACAAGAAATAGGAGGTGTCGCCTGAGGATCTAGCCAATGGTATAACACATAAAGATTATCAGAACTTTGCCCGGTCGGATCAGGTGCGTCCAGAAGTACTGAGTAAATTCCGGTCGTTGCAGCCTGGAACTGAGAGAGAGAGGCTGTTCTGTCCGAGAGAAGACCAGAACTTACTTCGTAATGAAACAAGCCTTTCCCCCCCATGTAGACCGTAAAATAATCGCCTGGAACAAACTCGACATCGGTCAATTGAGCGGACTGTCCTTGTCCTAGAAGTGCCGCAGTAACATCTACATCAAAAATGGAATTGTTCCAGCCATCATAGGTCCAGTATAATTTATCCTGAGATACAGCAAACATATGATCAGGATCATTCGGATCGACAATCACATCCCGAACTTCAATGTATTTACTGGGATCTACAGTCAGGTTTGTCGACTGGTTGGCCTTGACAGCCCAGAGCACACGAGAACGAGCTTCCGACAACCCAGCCTTTTGGACGGGCGTGTCGA
>JBCBZF010000659.1:0-4199 GCA_039815525.1 Bacteroidota bacterium
AGCCCTTGGTTCTATTCTTCTGTCTACTTACCTGATCCCATGGTTGTCAGAAATCAGCTACGTCCCGGTTTTCATTCTGGGGGCCATTCTGGTACCACTGGGCATCCTGTCCATCTATCTTTTGGGTGGAAAAATTGAACGCATACAAACAGAATCTAAATAGCATTATCAATTAATATATTCATGGATCTCAAAGGAAAAACAGCGATCGTTACGGGCGGGGCCCGCGACATCGGAAGAGAAGTTTCGGTCAAACTTGCATCCCTCGGCGCCAATGTGGTGATCGATTATTACGAGAATGAAGATCAGGCAAAAGAAACGCTCAAAATCATTGAAGATGCAGGCGGTGAAGCCATCATCGTTCAGGGGGACATGACCAAAAGGGCTGACATCGACAAAGTGGTGGATGCCGCAGTTGAGAAATATGGTAAGCCGCTGGACATTCTGGTGAATGTTGCAGGTGGGTTGGTCGCCCGTAAGCCTTTGATGGAAATGGAAGACGAGTTTTGGGATCTGATCATGGATTTGAACCTAAAGTCTGCCTTTATGGTTTCAAAAGCAGTCGTACCCTATATGAACGGAAGAGGGGGCTCTATCATCAACTTTGCCTCTCAGGCAGGGCGAGATGGAGGCGGACCGGGCGCGGGAGCTTATGCAACCTCAAAAGGTGCGGTCATGACCTTTACCCGATCACTTGCCAAAGAACTTGGCCCCAAAAATATTCGTGTAAACGCATTGTGCCCTGGCATGATTGCGACGACCTTCCACGATACATTTACCAAGGATGCCGTACGGACCAAAGTAGCAGGGAGCACCCCACTCAAACGGGAAGGAGAGGCAAAAGAGGTGGCCGATCTGGTGGCTTATCTCGCCTCCGACGAAGCGACCTTCATCACAGGTGCAAACATTGACATTAACGGAGGATTATTTTTCTCATAAATACTTACTGATCACATTTTCATGAAAAGAGTTGTGACTTTCGGAGAGATTATGCTCCGATTGGCTACCCCTGCTTATGCTCGATTTTCGCAGGCGACCAGCTTCGAAGCCACCTATGGTGGCGGCGAGGCCAACGTCGCTGTTTCACTTGCCAATTATGGTATTCCGGTTTCGTTCGTCAGCAGGATTCCCCAAAATGACATTGGAGATGCTGCCGTGATGAACCTACGTAAGTACGGCGTCGATACCCAATTCATCGAAAGAAGTGGTGAAAGGTTGGGAATCTATTTTCTCGAAACTGGTGCGGTTTCCCGGGGGAGCAAGGTGGTTTATGATCGCGCTTACTCAGCCCTGGCCCAATTGAAACCAGGAATGATTGACTGGGAAAAAGTGTTTGATCAGGTGGGATGGTTTCACTGGACGGGGATTACCCCAGCAGTCTCAGAATCAGTAGCGGCTTGCTGTCTGGAAGCCCTGCAGGTCGCAGATCGAATGGGCATAACCATTTCCACAGACCTGAACTACCGGAAAAATCTCTGGAAGTGGGGCAAGCAACCGCAGCAGATCATGCCAGAATTGGTCAAATACTGTGATATCATCCTTGGGAATGAAGAAGACGCAGAAAAAGTATTTGGCATTCATCCCGAAGGCGTCGATGTAACCAGTGGGCATGTGGAAGCTGCCGCCTACGAATCTGTCGGTAGGCAACTGATGCAGCATTTTCCCAAAGCGAAAAAAGCCATTATTACCCTACGGGGCTCCATCAGTGCCAGCCACAATAGTTGGTCAGGGGTTCTGTGGGACGGCAAACAGCTTTTCGGCACCCGCACCTATCAAATCACAGACATTGTGGACCGGGTAGGTGGTGGCGACTCCTTCATGGGCGGCCTGATATATGGTTTGATGACCTGGCCGGAAGATGATCAGAAAGCACTTGATTTTGCTGTGGCGGCCTCGTGTTTGAAACATACCATTCGTGGAGACTTCAATCTGGTCTCCGTAGCAGAAGTTGAAAAACTGGTTGCCGGAGACGCATCCGGCCGGGTAAGCAGATAACGATGGCAAGATTTTCACGGCTTGAAGTAGCATCAAAAATGCACGAAGTGCCCCTGGTTCCGGTGTTTTATCATCAGAATCCGGAAGTAGCAAAAAAAGTATTGCAGACCTGTTATGATGGCGGTGTGCGCGTAATGGAATTCACCAATCGTGGTGATTTTGCCCATGAAGTTTTTGCTGGCCTTATACAATATGCACAAGACCAATGCCCAGATTTGATTCTGGGTATTGGGTCTGTGGTTGACCCTGGCACCACTGCCTTATACCTTCAAAATGGCGCAAATTTTATTGTTTCTCCTATCCTCAACCCGGAGATGGCAAAAATTTGCAACCGCCGAAAGGTCATGTGGGCCCCTGGCTGTGCCACTCTGTCCGAAATTTCATTTGCCGAAGAACTTGGAGCGGAGATTGTCAAGATCTTTCCGGGTTCCGTTGTCGGTGGTCCGGCTTTTGTCAAAGCCATTAAAGGGCCCAGTCCCTGGAGCAGTATCATGCCAACCGGTGGTGTCAGTCCTGACCCGGAAAATCTCCGGGGGTGGTTTGAAGCTGGGGTTAGCTGTGTGGGGATGGGGTCTAAATTATTGAGAAAAGACTTAATCAACGAAGGGAAATGGGGCGAGATCCAGCAAATGATCGTGTCATGTCTGACACTGATGAAGGAGTTGCGGCCTTAGTTCTTTCGTCCTGACCATTTTTTGGCCAGGACAATCAATCTATCCTACAACCCAAAAGGATTCACTCAAAAACATTCAACATGCGATTTTTACGACTACTCGCTTACTGTGCGATGGGCCTCACAATGCTCGGAGGCAGTTTTGCACAGGCTCAGACTACCGTAACCATTGGTAGCGGTTCGTCTTCATCCAGTACCCGGGGGCCTTTTCAACGGTCTGACACTGCTTCTTCCACAGTTTTCTCCAGATTCGTCCAGGTATATACAGCGGCTGAACTCGCTGCCGCAGGTATTCCATCCGGCTCTTCCCTTTCGGAAGTTCAATGGGAACTGGCCTCATCAAATGTCATCATTGGCAGTGGAGATGCGAGTCTGAAAGTCTATATCAGAAACACCAGCGCAACCGCTGCGGTCGCGGATTCCTGGTCCAACCTGATCACAGGCTCCAGCCTGGTGGTCGATGAATTATACAATACCACCAACAATTTCCCTGGGGCAAACGGCTGGATGCCATTTACTTTCTCTTCCCCTTTTACCTATACGGGAGGGGCGCTGGAAATCGCCGTTGATTGGGATTGTTCTCAGGTAAGCACACCGGCATTTTCCGGAGATGGCTCCATTAAATGGCGCTGGGAATCCACTGCGCCAGATCAATTGGTGGTCAAAAAAACCTCTAGTTCGGCTCCATCAACCAACATCACTGATCTGCGAGATGAGCGAGCCAATATTCAAATTGTCTACTCGGCTGCAGCCTGTGCGGCTCCAGCCGGCTTAAATGCAGCCAATATTACCACGACATCAGCAGATTTGAGCTGGATGGCATCAGCCAGTGCAGCTTCCTACAATTGGAAAGTGGTTCTGGCCGGAGCGGGTTCCGGTGGAACAGCGGTTGACGGTGGAAACACCACCGCGACCATGGTATCCACCAGTCTTCTGGCGCCACTTACTTCATATGATCTTTTTGTGGAAGCGGATTGTGGCATGGGCGGAACCAGTGCCTTTGCCGGACCATACACTTTTCTGACCCAGGGAGGCAACCAATCAACCGTTACCATCGGTGCAGGAACCTCCTCATCTAGTACCCGTGGGCCATTTCAACGTTCTGATACGAACTCTTCCACGGTATTTTCGAGATTTGTCCATACCTATACGGCTGCAGAAATGGCCAATGCAGGGATTAGCAGTGGGGTGAGTCTTACGCAATTGAATTGGGAATTGGCTTCTTCCAATGTGATGATTGGCAGTGGAAACGCCACCCTGAAAGTATACATCAAAAACTCTGCGTCTACTGCTGCAGTAGCTGATTCATGGACCAACCTGATTGCCGGATCAGATTTGGTGGTTGACAACATCTACAATACCACCAACAATTTTCCAGGTGCCAATGGATGGATGGAGTTTGGTTTCTCTTCCCCCTTCGTTTACACCGGAGGTGCAGTAGAAATTGCCGTAGACTGGTCCATCACTCTCAAGCGATCAAGATACTGAATGGGTAAGCAATTCGGACCAGGCTTGGTATGACAAGCCACCG
>JBCBZF010000356.1:0-6408 GCA_039815525.1 Bacteroidota bacterium
AAGGAGAGAAAAAGCAGATCATGTCATAGTAAATGTCTGCAAGGTCAGACAAATCACTTTCGACCGTCCGGTAAATCACACTTTCCGTCAGATCCATTCCATTTTCCAGCATGAAACCGGGTAATTCCCGGCGATGCACATTGCTGCACGGAAACAAAAACTTCTCGCCTTTGTGTTTTTTGACAAAAGGCACCAGATCCATCGCCCGGCGGTTGCCCACAAAGAGCTTCCGTTTGCGGATCACGATATATTTTTGGAGATATTTTGAGGTTGCTTCGCTGACGCAGAAGTATTTGGTCTCAGGCGGCATTTCAATCCGCATCTCGTTCAGCAGACGGAAAAAATGGTCTACCGCTACTTTACTGGTAAAGATGATGCCGGTGAAGTCCAGCGGGTTGATCCCTTGTTTTCTAAATTCATTGAGCGAAATCCCTTCGACCTGAATGAACTTGCGAAAAGCAATCTCAATCCCCCATTTACGGGCAAGGCGGAAATAGGGTGAGCCTTCGTCTGAAGGCTTTGGTTGGGAGATAAGGATGGATTTTACTTCTTTCGGCTTGGTTTCGGCTGCTTTCTCTACGCTCATGTACCAGTAGCTTTCAATATTCAGTAATCGCAGGAGAATGTCTCTAGGCGGTAGCTGCTTTCTGTTTCAGAATGTTGCCCGCCACTTCCATGCCAATTTGTTCGGCATGAGCTGCTTCTCCTTCCCGGCTGCTGCGAAATAGTTTATGGCCATTTTCTTCAGCCAGCCCGGCTACAAATGTTATTTGGCTTCCAAAAACGGTCGCCAATCCAAAAGCAGGGGTCTGACATCCGGCATTGAGTCCGCGTAGAAATGCGCGTTCACAGCGCAAAGCGACCTCGGTTGCCGTATGGTTCAGGGCCTGCCTGATAAGAGCCTTTTGTGCATAATCTGCCCGACAGCTTACACCAATTGCACCTTGTCCCGGTGCTGGCGTAAAAGAATGCAGATTGAATTTTTGGGTAACCAGCTGTTGAAAGCCCAGTCGTTTGACACCGGCATATGCCAGCATAATCCCATCGTATTCGCCTGCACGCATTTTGTCGATCCGGGTATCAATGTTTCCCCGGATTTCTTTGACTTCTACCTGTGGGAAGAAGTGTTTGAGTAAGGCTCTGCGTCTCACAGAGGAGGTGCCAATCACAAGCGGGCGGGCAAAGTTTTCCAATTGAATGGATTCATCATTTCCCAGCAAAACGTCCCGTGGATCTTCTCGCTTTAAAATCGCGACCAATTCAAGGGGTGCCGCCAATACGGAAGGCATGTCTTTGCTACTGTGAACGGCGATGTCGATGCGACCGTCCAGCAGCGCCTCGTCCAGGGCTTTGGTAAAGATCCCGGTCGTTCCCAGCTCGCGAAGCGGTACATCCTGCACTTCATCACCTTTGGTGCGGATGACACACAGCTCTGTTTCTACATTCAAAGAACCCAATACCCCTGCCACATGCTTTGCCTGCCACAATGCTAATTTGCTTCCTCTGGTACCAATCTTGATCCGCATCTTGTCGCAGTTTGGCCTCCGGATTTTATAACCAAATCAGGTAGGGTATGAGATTGAGGGTGCAAATATACAAAAATTTCACGGGCTCGGAAAAGGTGAAGAGTCGTTCTAGTCCTACATAGAAAACATACAGCCGTCGAAGGAGATAGAATACCAACAGCAAAACCATGAGCCAGTAAACCATTCCCCCCCAAACCGGCTCCATGAATAAGATGATTGCCAGTGGAATATTGAGGAGGATCACCACCGGAAAAGTTGCCACCACATCCAATCCCCAGATACCTTCCAGCATCTGTTTGATCCGAAAGCTTCCTCCCAACAAAAAAATGATGGCGCTCTTCAGCAAGCTCCAGCTAACGAGAAGAATAAAACTGCGGCCAAAAAGGGCTTCCAGGCTGTTGGTTTGGTAAAAAACCTGATTCAATAAGCTCCAGTCGTTGAGGAGATTGGTAAATGCCCATTGGTTTTCTGTCCGGACGTAGTACATCAGCAACGCCAGAAAAATGGACAGATTCAGCAGCTTCAACAAAACCAGAAAGAATAACAGGCCCGTATTGGATGCGGTCAGCTCAATGGCTCGCTGAAGATTCAGTTTCGGATTGAGGAGAATATCAGACTGGAGGGAGAAAAAGCCAGGGTTGAGCAATTTGATCAAAAACAGACTCAGCAGAGGAAACAACACCATGAGTGCCAGCATCAAGCCACTCCGGGTACCGATGGCATTGATTTGTTGGTGTTCCATGTTGACGAATTCGCCGTAATCGGCGGAACGGTTGCCATTGGCTTTCAACCAAAAGCGCGGTATCAGAGGGAAATTACGTGGCTCATATTCATAGGCATTGATCAAGGCCAGTTCAGTGGTTTCATGAATGCTTTTGACCACTGTCAGTCCCATTTTCTGACACATTGCCAGCAATTCTGCTTCTGGCGGAAAGGGAAAAAAAACAAACTTCAGCTCAGCTTTTTCTACATGTAACAACACCCTTGCCGCTTCAAATCGATCAAAAACGAAATCCTTGCCCCGATAAAATGGCGCAATGACAGCCACCGTGTCTGCGGATGCAACCCAATCATATGTCGCACGATGTTGGTACGGTTGATGGAGAAGGTAAGCAGGTTGAAAAATACCCAGAACTGATTTCGGATAAAACGCAAAATGCTGTTGATGCCACAAATCAAGTTGTAGCGTATCGGTTTTACCGGGGCGGATCCAACTGCTGTCAATGCGTACCTGGAAAGATGAAAACGGCTGATCGAAGGTCCCGAGAAAGCGGCCGTTGATGCGTAATGCCCCTTCCCATGCGAGGCGTTCGAAATACAGATGGTATTCTGCTGGTGGACATTCAGGCCAACTAATCAAGCGACTCAGTTGGATTCGTTTGTCTACGGGAAGACGAAACGGGACTGTGTGAGAACGTTCTCCGGCCACTACCCATTCATCCACCAGATACTCAGCCACAATCGCAGAATCAGGCTTGGCAGCCGACGCAGTGAGGGCTGTCAGACAGAGCAACATCAGTCCGATAAAGATCCGGTTTTTTGGCATGTGATCAGGAAGGCGAAATTAGCAAGACCACGCCGGAAAACACAATCGTCGGCTGCAAATTGCACACCAGCAACAGAAAATTTTCGTATGTCAATTCCTGGAGATTTATGGTCAGGTGCTAACTGGAATCCTTTGTCTGTTCTCAAACCCAAGCTATCTCCTAGCGGTAAAGCCAGAAAGACTTTGCCATGATCCTCTTCAAAACTTTGCTCAACGGCATCAGCCACTCATCCCCTCCTTCTCACTATTTTTCTACATTTCATTCATTTTTCCTGCAAATGCCTAATTTTACCCTTCCAACAAACACAGCAGATGCAATTGTTTCTGGCAGAAGTATTGGATACACCCCAGGCGAGATTGGGGGAGACAGAGACCAAACACTGTATCCGGGTCCTACGGCACAAACGCGGAGATCTCATTGATTGCATCGATGGGAAAGGACATAAACTTCTTTGCCGGATTGTCGATTTTAGTCCCAGAGAGACGCTGCTCGAAATCACTGAAACCATTGACAGCTGGGGAGAGCATACTGGGAATTTGCAACTGGCCATTTCTCCTCTCAGATTAAAAGATCGATTTGAATGGATCATTGAGAAAGCGGTAGAATTGGGCGTCAATGAGATTTTCCCTGTCAGCTGTCAGCATACCGATAAGTACCAGTCTAAATTCAAGCCGACCCGGCTGGAAACCATCATCCTGACGGCACTCAAACAGTGTAAGCGCTCACACCTGCCAATTCTTCATCCTCTTCAACCGCTCAATGATCTCTTGAGTAAACCACGGATGGGAGATGCATTCATTGCCTACGGTGATGGTGATGGTCCTTTACAGCAATATGCAGAACGCATTCAGTCAGCTGATAATATTTGCCTATTGATTGGACCAGAAGGAGACTTCACCCCAGCGGAAGTAGACTGGGCCAAAGAAAATGGTTTCACCGCCGTACAATTGGGCCACAACCGGCTCCGCACCGAAACCGCTGGCGTCTATGCACTGAGCGTGGTGAAAATGTTGCGAGATTAT
This sequence comes from Bacteroidota bacterium, assembly GCA_039815525.1. Taxonomy (GTDB): domain Bacteria; phylum Bacteroidota; class Bacteroidia; order J057; family J057; genus JBCAWW01. The sequence continues at coordinate 4,096 of JBCBZF010000356.1, forward strand.
TAAAGGGGGGAGATCCCCACAAGGGGTGCCTTTTATCCAAACCGATCAATCGAAAAAGCTCCAATTAACCCCCAGGGTCAGAACGCGTTCCAGCATTGGATAAGCGGGCGTGGTGTAGTAGCCAGTCACGATGAGATTTTCGTTGACGTGCATATACTTAAAGAAAACCCCTACCCCACGCAGATTGAGGGACAAATAGACGTCCGCTCTGGCATAGGGAAACATCTGATAATTTGTCTGAAAGAATTCATTGCTCAGGGGGTCCAGGGTCTGGCCGATATAAGAGGTATGTCCATGCACATCTACCCCAAGTCGGAAACCACGGGCAAAGCCGCGCCAGCGTACATCATAATAAAGTGAGGTTTTACCATAAAGCTGCGGGACAGAGCGAACATACAGACCCAAAATCTCATCGTCGGAATTGGTGCTGCCCTGCTGAAAGGTCAGATTGGATTCAAGATAGACATGCTTCAGCATGCGCAGTCTGAAACGGGTCTCCAGGCCGACCCAGCTGACATTTTCACCACTTGCTGCCTGAAGGGGTTCGAGTTCAGAATTGTAATAGATAAACCGATTGACGCGGCTGGTGAAAGCGTGAAGGGAGACATAGTTGGACAAAAGCGTGTCTTTGCCTCGTATCGGTGCTCTTTGCCGCAAGGATGCCCCCAGTCGAATATCGGTCAGGGTTTGGTTGACCAAATCAGGATTGGCGAGGTAGGCATTGGTGCGGGCGCTGATGTAGTTGGTTTGAAAAATACTGGGGTTCAAATCCCGCAGTAGATAGGAAGCCTCCAGACGTAGTGGTGATTGCCCTTCCCATTTCGCTACCTGATCCACTTCTTCCAATTCCCGGGGCTTCCGGGCACTCTCCAAGGAATCCACCAGTGTATTTTTCTTAAAATTCAGATACACACCTGGCCACATTCTCCCATCAAATGAAACCGTTCGGGCAGCACTGAACTGATCTGAGATCTGTTGTTGAAGATTGGCTCGGAGTGAAACACCTGGAAAGCGCAACTCGCTGCGCACATTTTGTTCCGTCATGTTGAGGGCAAAACGATTGCTGTCATTGGTCACCAGTAAGCGCTGATAATTGATCCCGCCATTGACATTGAGCCGAAATGCCTTGCCAAAGGCCAGCGTATAACTTGCCTCACCGGCCACTTTTATCTGATCGGTATTGAAGCTTTCGTCCATCTGAGCGGAAAAAGCGGTATCAATCAACAAAGTCGGATAAACCGGAATAATATTATTGTCCAGCGAAGAGGTAGTAATGCTGGGGTCTTTGAAACGCTGATAACCGTATTCATAATGGATCAGGTTCCGTAAGGTCAGCTTTTGCACTGAAGCATTGGTGTCCTGTGGTGCTCCCAGCAGATGATAGTACTGATCTAAGTGAATGCCTTTGATGTAATCTTTGCGCGTCGCATCTGACAAGATCGGGGCAGAAATACCTTTAAAAAAGCTCCGATTGTACAAATTCACATCGTCAATCAAGACCCCATCTTCCTCCACAATCAAATCACTTTGGGCTCTGGGAGAACCACCGTGAATCTGATCGCTCAACTCGCTGAAAAAGAAATTGGTAAAGGCATGATAGCGACGATTGCGGGTGTGGAAGTTGCTGTTGAGAAAAAGATTGTAGTGATCTGTAACAAATTCCCGATATGCGCCTTCTGCCTGACGACGGCCAAAAAATGCAGTTACATTCCAGGTGGGCCGAATGTTTTGGGACAAAGTAACATCCAGCAAATTCAATTGGTCCGAGCCCTGGGCAAAATCTACATTCACATAGGGCGTACGGGTATCAAAAAAGGGGATTTCTGTCTGTGGATTGAGGAAATATCGGTTGTAGCGATTGAAAACCGGATTCCACCAGCTGTCCCGAACATAAAAGCCTTCGTCAAATCCATGATACAATACCTGGTGCGGCTTTCCTACCTGCCCGAGGCTTTGCACAAAGCCATCAGCAAATTCCAGTTCTTTGTCCCAATAATGGAGTGTAGCAATGTCAAAGCCTACTCTCTGGCCGACATTGGGGAGATGGGTAAACAACCGCTGCCGATCAATGATGCGGGTATCTCGTTTGATTTTGAGCTGAGCAGAGTCTGTTCCCAGGCTGTCATTGGGAAAAGGGCTGCCTTGTTGCCCCAATTGGTTTTGAAAGCGGTTGCTGCCAAAATCAGAGCCCTGTTGTCCGGGATTGGTCGGAAACTGGGCGAAGGCAGAGGCTGACGTCAGCCCCAGCAACATCAATATGATCAAACGGATGCCTTGCAAATCTGGCTAAAGTGTCAGATGAAAGAATGCAGG
>JBCBZF010001129.1:0-2282 GCA_039815525.1 Bacteroidota bacterium
CATTGTCAAGCGTCAGCCCAGTGTAGTCCGGGGTAATCACTGGTGGCACATTGGGGGGGACTGTGATCACGACATAAACTGTATCAAACACATCGTTGATATTTTCACAATCGTTGGGATCATTGGCGCCAATGATCAGCGGAACAACTTGCCCATCATATGCGCAGGCAGGCGTCCAGCAAACCTGACCAGTAAGTGGATTTTGTCCTGAAAAAGTAAAGGTTGCTGCTGGGGGAATAAATGAACCATTGCCAAAAGCTGCACTAACCGTAAAGGCCTGAACAATATCACCGGGAACGGGATCCATGACATCCACATCATAGCAAAAGGGCTGTCCACCTTCAATAAACAGCGTATCACCGCTGCTCGGTAGATTCCCAAAGTCGTGGGTGATTACAGGCGGAGCACCTTGCGGAAGACAGTTGAGAACATGAATCTGAAAATCTCGTCGGTTTTCGCTGAGCAGAACACCATTTCGAAATTCAAATACCGATATAGAAAAGACGAAGATCCCCGATTGCGTAGGCGTAACATTGATAAAGCCAGTTTGGGGATCCAGTGAAAAGTTATTGGACCCAAAAGGATCGAGAAAAGTGAAGCCTGGTGTAAAAGCAACGGTATTATAAGGCGGCGCTCCCATTGGGTTGTTGAGTGCATCCACAATTGGTTGGTTGCCGCCTTGCATTGGATTACCTGCGCCCAAACCCTGAAAATTGGTTCCCGTGTAGGGATTGGTCAGAGCATAAACCAGAGAATCTCCATCTGGATCAGTTGCTGAGTGATCAAAAGTAAACGCCTCGTTTACGCACAAAAACACTGGTGGAACCTGGTCGAAATTTGGCATCGAATTGCAATTGGCATCATTGCTTGAAGGCACATGAGCCAGAAAAGTAATTCCTTCGCCAAGTGGATTCGCCAAGTTGGTGATTGCCTGATTTCGACAACAGCGCGCCCAGGCAATGTCATAACCATTGACTGATGGGGGCAACGTAATGGTGGTCTCATAAATGCCTTCTTCCACACAAATAGCTGGTGGGGTGGCCACACAGGCGCTGAAGTCATTGGGTTGAATTTCCGGCGTATTTGGCGGAACCAAGACATTAACAGTGGTAAAAAGAGTGCCGGTAACGCCATTGAAGACAAACAAGGTAATGGATCCATCGTACTGGGCCTGGCCAGCCAGGCAGTCTCGATAGAGTTTCAGGTCCACATCATAAATGTAGTTGACCGAGTCAATACATGTGTAAATGAGCTCGGCCCCCACAATATGTGTAGCCTGAGATTTTTGGGGTACAAACCAGCCACAGAGGACCAGTAATAGGAGGGCAGCGCGTTTCATGTAGCTACGCAATTTTTTTTCCGATACAGAGGTTCCAACAAAGGTTGTCCAGAGTAAGTTTACTTCATGCAGTGGTGCTTCGAAAGTGTACAAGTCTCCCTCAAAGAAAGAACGTTTTTCACAATAGAATTGCTGCTTTGATGACAATTCAGCCATAGTTTTCCCTAATGCAATAACAGAAGTGGAATATGCTTGTTTGAATCTAAGCAATTTTTGGAAAGGATGACTGCGCTTTCTCCCTGTAACTCAACAAAAAAGCTTATTTTTACGCCCGGATGAGCAACGCATTGAAGAGCATAAAAGCCCCAATCGAAGAAGAACTGGTTTATTTTGACCGGTACTTCAGAGATTCGATGAGAAGTGAGATCGGTCTTTTGGACCGAATCACACGGTATTTGATCAAACGCAAAGGCAAGCAGATGCGGCCCATGATGGTCCTCCTGAGTGCCCATGTCTGTGGTGGGATCAATGCGTCCACCTATCGGGGAGCAGCTTTGATTGAGTTGTTGCATACAGCTACGCTGATTCATGATGATGTTGTGGATGATTCTGATCAGCGTCGTGGTTTTTTCTCAATCAATGCCTTGTGGAAAAATAAAATCGCTGTCCTGGTAGGTGACTTTCTTTTGTCTCGTGGGATGCTGATGGCTTTGGAACACAATGACTATCAGTTGCTTAAGATTAGTTCTAAAGCAGTGAAACTGATCATTGAAGGCGAATTGCTGCAGGCGGAGAAAGCCCGGAAGCTCAATATCGATGAAGCGGTTTACACAGAAATAATCCGCCAAAAAACTGCGTCTTTGTTCGCAAGTTGTTGTGAGACCGGGGCGGCCAGTGCTTGTGAAGACCCTGAGATCATTGAGAAAATGCGGGTGTTTGGTGAAACGCCGACAATCCGGTAGGTGGCCTCTTCCGGGTGCTGCCGCGCTAGGGTTGCGGATCG
>JBCBZF010000498.1:0-5236 GCA_039815525.1 Bacteroidota bacterium
ACCAATACATCTAACTTAAAAAACAACTATTCCGAAGTAAAAATTTGGCATTACCCTAGTGGGCGGTTCCGTCAAACAGGTAAGCAGTTTTGTGGACTCATCATGGGAGACCACAGCAAATGTGGGATCAACACCATGTTCAACACAGGTACAGTCGTCGGAGTAAGTGCCAATATTTTCGGAACCGGTTATCCACGAAATTTCATTCCTTCATTTGCCTGGGGGGGGATACAGTCTACCCGCACCTATCGACTCGATAAAGCACTCGAAACAGCCGAAATCGTGATGCCTCGTAAAGGGAAGGCACTGGATCAACAGGAAAAAAGTATATTGGGCCACGTTTACGAGATCTCCCAATCGTACCGTCGTTGGGAAAATTCTTAATCAATCATTTTAACAAAGAAAACATGCGCAAACTCATCGCAGCCGGAAACTGGAAAATGAACCTTGACGCCGAAGGTGCACAGTCTCTGGCCAGTGAAGTCGTCAATCTCTTCCAGGATGAATACAATGGCTCTGCCGAAGTCATTTTTGGCGTTCCATTTCCATTTTTACATCTGGTCCATCACCAGCTAAAGGACAATCCGAAGGTCCACCTTGCTGCCCAAAACCTGCACCAGGCTGAAAAAGGTGCCTTTACTGGTGAAACCTCCGCCTCCATGCTCAAAAGTGTCGGTGTAACCCATGTGATCATCGGGCACTCTGAGCGTCGTCAGTATTTTGGCGAAGACAATGCGCTCCTGGCAGAAAAAGTCAATACCGCACTGGCTGCTGGTCTGACCCCCATTTATTGTTTTGGAGAAACCCTGGAACAACGGGAAGCTGGTAACACCCTCGCGATCAATGAATCACAAGTAAGTGAAGGCCTGTTCCACTTGAGTCCAGAAGATTTTGGCAAGGTTATCCTTGCATATGAACCCGTTTGGGCCATTGGAACTGGATTGACAGCAAGCCCTGATCAGGCCCAGGAAGTACATGCTTTTCTGCGCGGGCTGGTCAAAGGAAAGTATGGTGAAGCGGTAGCAGATGATACCACCATTTTGTACGGTGGCAGTGTCAAGCCCGCCAACGCCTCTGATTTGTTTGCCAAGTCTGATATAGATGGCGGCCTGGTTGGCGGTGCCAGTCTGAAGTCCCGCGATTTTACTGAGATCATCAAAGCATTAGCATAATTCGCAGGAATGGAGGATTCGCATCCACGAATCCTCCCTATCTTGCGCCTCTTTAACGTTTTTTATATGAGAACTCAGATCCTGATTCTATTGGGTTACCTGCTGACAAGCGGGAGTTTATTGGCCCAGACCCCAGCCGAACGTTTTGCCCAGGAAGTTGACGCCAAAGACCTCAAAGGTCATCTTTACTTTTTGGCCGATGATATGCTTGAAGGACGCGCCACTGGTGAGAGAGGGCAAAAGCTGGCTGCGCATTATATTTCCTCTACCTTTCGTCGCCTTGGCCTTCCGGGTGGCATGTCCAATGGAGATTACTATCAGACCTATTATCTCAATCGTACCCGTCTGAAATCTACTTCCATGAAAATCGGGAAGAAGAGTTTTCAGTTTAAAGATGATTTTGCCCCCTCATTGCAAGGCGGGATTCCAGAAAGCCTGGACGGGGAGTTTGTCTTCGCAGGTTTTGGGATGGAGGAGGATTTGGCAGGAAAAGATCTGAAGGGGAAAAATGTGATCATTTTTTCTGGGGATTATGACAATCCCACCCCTAAGGGCAATCTTATGGCGCAGTTTCGTTCCTGGTTGAGTCGTTCTAAGGCGATCCGGGAAGCAGGGGCAAAGTCTCTTTTTCTCGTATTGACCCGTGATGCTTATAAGATCATTGGCCGCAATGCTCGTCGAAGTGCTTTGCGGGTTGGAGATGAGCCAGCCGATGGCATGGCCCTCTTTTATATGAGCCCAGACGCCGGGGACTATCTGCTCGCGCCAAGCAAACGAAGCGTAGAAGAAATGCGTGCAGAACTGGGCAGTAGTGGAAATACGCCTGAAGTAAGTCTTCGGAAGCTCAAATTTGAGTTTTCTGCAAAGGTTGAAAAAGAGTCAAAAGCAGCAGAAAACGTTCTGGCTTTTCTGGAAGGGACCGATAAAAAGGATGAAGTAATTGTTTTGACGGCTCATTACGATCACATTGGCATCACCAATGATCTGGTCAACAATGGCGCTGATGATGACGGATCTGGTACTTCTACCATTCTGGAGTTGGCTGATGCCTTCACCGCAGCTGCCAAAAGTGGATACCGGCCGCGCCGAAGCATTCTTTTCATGACGGTTTCAGGAGAGGAAATTGGGCTGCTTGGTTCAGCCTTTTATACAGACAATCCAGCTTACCCAATCGCCAATACGGTTGCCAACCTGAACATTGACATGATCGGTCGGATTGATAAACGATACGAAACCACCCGGGACTCAGCAAATTATGTCTATGTTATCGGCTCTGACAAACTAAGCACAGAACTGCACGATATCAGCGAAAATGCGAACAAGGACTACACCAATCTGGTATTGGATTATAAGTATAATGATCCAAACGATCCGAACCGCTTTTACTATCGCAGCGACCACTATAATTTTGCAGAAAAAGGCGTCCCGATCATTTTTTACTTCACGGGAGTGCACGATGACTATCATAAACCAACCGACGATCCCAACAAGATCAACTTTGACAAGATGGCGAAAATCGGACGACTGGTTTTTCATACGGCCTGGCAACTCGCCAATCAGGAAAAGCGCATCGAGGTAGACGTCAAAAACTAATTTTGACTTTGCGCACCTTTGCCGGATACACCGTTCTCGAATTGGCCAATGTACTGGCGGGGCCCTCAGTGGGCATGTTTTTCGCAGAACTTGGCGCAAGGGTGATCAAAGTCGAGAATGTTAAAACCAAAGGCGATGTAACCCGGTCCTGGAAGGTGCCTACAGAGAAGCAGGAGACCGATATCTCAGCTTATTTCTCTACCGTCAATTGGGGCAAAGAATCCATCGCCATAGATTTAAGCAAGCCGTCGGGCCAGGAGATTGTTCATCATCTGGCCCGACGGTCTCATTTTGTCATCAGCAGCTACCTACCGGGCCAGGCCGAGAAGCTGGTAGTTGACGCAGCGAGTCTGCTAAACATCAATCCGGAATTGGTTTGTGGTGAAATCAGTGGCTACGGTCCGGGGGTTCAGCGGGCGGCATATGATGCCATCATTCAGGCTGAAGCTGGCTTCACTGCCATCAACGGTGAACCAGGCCAAACTTTCAAGATGCCGGTGGCATTGATGGATGTGCTGGCCGGACACCAATTGAAAGAGGCAATGCTGCTGGCACATATTGAGCGTTTGCAAAGCGGAAAAGGTCAAAGAGTGCATGTATCGCTCATTCGGAGTGGCATCAGTAGCCTGGTCAATCAGGCCACCAATTGGTTGGTTGCCGGCCATCTTCCATCTCCGATTGGTTCTGGCCATCCCAACATCGTCCCTTATGGCAATGCCTTTACCACCCTGGATGGAAAACAGATTGTTCTGGCGATTGGCAGTGATGCACAATTTGCAGCTTTGGCGCAGGTCATGGGGAAGCCGCTGCCAGCGGACTTTCGCACCAATGCGCAACGTATTCGGTTACGGGATGAAGTACTGAGTTGGGTTGCGGATGGCGCGAAAAACTTTGCCCAGAAAGATTTCCTTTCCCAACTATTCCGTGCGAAAGTTCCCGCCGGCCCAGTCAATAAGATGGATGCCGTTTTTGAAGCAGACTTTGCGCAAAGTACACTCCATCATTCTCCAGACTTCAAGGGGATCAGACAATTGGCATTGGATCTTCCAGCAGATGCCCAAACCCTCTCTCCCCCACCCTCTTTTGGTGAACACAGTCTGCAAATTCTTCAAGAATTAGGATTTGAGGAGAAACAAATTTCCAAGCTCAAAGCAGCAGCAGTGATTAGCTAAGGCATAAAAAAAGGCGCCCAAGGGGCGCCACAAAGGGAAATTGACTCGTTTACTGCAATTCTTATTCTCCGAACATCACGCTGGAAGCGAAAGCCTCTGTTTCCATGCGTGGGCCAAAGCTGCGTGAAGTGGCTTTGAGAGAGATGGTGGTGGTTTTGGTTTGTTTGTTGAAGACAACCTCCAGCTCTGTGATGCGATCCGCCATGACGGAAGCGTAGCGAACGGCGTCTTTCTGGCCATCGATTTTGCGTGGCTTGGTGTCCATCATGTTCATGTACTTGAGGCAAGACTTGACCACTTGATTGGCTTGCTTGCGATCCGTGAACTGGCGCTGGTCTTCGATAGAGTAGAGTGTCTGCTTGCTGAAAGAGTAGGTTACGTTGTGATTCTCAGAAACTAGCTTGGTCAGGGTGTTGTTGTTTTCTTTGACTTCTCCGGTGAAGTAAGAGAGAGAAGCGATGTGCTGGTTGACCTCAGTGGCGGTGGTTCCGAAAGGCAGGAACTCAGCGTTTTGTGCGAAGGCGGTGGAGAGGAGGAGGGCGATGATGAGAGCGAAACGAGTCATGATGTAAGTTTTGGTGGTGGTTAACTTCCTTTGTTGATACAAAAGTGCACCAAAAATATATTTCTTACATCATGGTGTTCGATGAGTGGTAGTATTTTTCCGACGAGGGAGTCATTCTCTTACATGCTGGGATAAATTGCAGAAGAAAGACTGCAAAAAGGGCAATTTAAGGTTTTCGTTTACGGACCTGTCAGGCAGTCATTTTTTATAAAATCAGCCCTTATGTTGCGTAATGAGCATTTTGATAGATTTTGCATCAGGATGATGGATGGTGTAAGTCTTTGGCACCAATACGTAAGCAGCCTCTGCTTTACGCGACTTTCTATCAGGCCAATTAGCATTTTTTTACACAAAACTCATTTTCCCTTACAAGAAAGTGGTCAAAGGACGGTCTCCATACTTACAGTCTCGACTGCTTGTTAGCATCAAGAGAGCTGGAACGAAGCGTAAAGCTTAGGTTTTGACTATCCGGATCATCGCGTAGCCTTCTGCCAGCGACTGATGATGTTTTATACTTTGTCAGTCCCAGGGGATAGTACCATAGATTCCCGATGACGCTGTAACAGCCGCTGACAGGAATTTTCCCTTTGTGCCAATTTTTCCTGAACCATTTTCTGTTGTAGATCCATTAGCCTGCCACTTCTTTGATGGTCGATGAGGGGAAAAGACCGTGGTTTTAAAGTCCACTTATATGGTGTCAGCAGTTTATGCGCCTATTTGAGATAGGAAGTAAA
>JBCBZF010000566.1:0-4805 GCA_039815525.1 Bacteroidota bacterium
GTCCGGCAAAAGGGCGGATTCGCTTTGTGTTTCCGGCTGGCCAATACCATTCCTTCGAGCTGATCTATGATCAACGCACCTATCTGATTCAGCGCATGATCTTCTTTTTTGCGGCGCCCATTCAGTCAACTGAAGACGGGCCGCTGGAAAAAGCCCGACTGGAAATCCGCTATGAAAAACTCAGAAAGAACCCAACCGATCAAGCTCTCTACTTCAGAAGCCAACGCTACTTTCAGAAACTGAGCCCTTCGGCTGTTCTGCAGCCCGCTTATGCAGACTATCAATTGGCAAACTACTACACAGCAACTCGTTAACCCATGCACAACCCACAACATTTCATCCGATTGGCTTTCGCTGCTGTTTTGCTGTTTAGCCAGAGCCTGTTTGCCGCCAACGACCCGGTTTATCAGAAATGGACCGGAGCGGCATTAGTCGCCAATGATCCAACGGCCAAAGAAATTCAGGACAATAAATGGCCCCAGTCGGATGGGAGTGGGGCAGGTCTTTTTGCTTTTGACAATGCCAAATGCCTTAACCAGATCAGCCTCAACATTGACCTGGATCATGCCAGCTATCAGGCAGATCCTTACCGATTGGAGTTGGTCGTGGAATTGGTGCGAGAAAATGAATTTGGGCTCCAGTCTTATATGGGGGATTACACCCTGTCGGTCGACTACGATTCTGCTGGTGCCAGTAGCTTCAATGAACGAGGCTATCTCTCATTTGAAGGCGGGTACAAAGTAGAAATTTATATCAAAGGTATCACACAATATGATGAGCAGGGTAATGCCACGGTTCTGAGTCAGGCCCCGGATTTTATCAATCTGGAAGCCCGGATCGACATTGAACGATATTATACCATCGACCGCAATGAATTTCCACAAAATCCACAGGTTCTCAGTGTAAGTGGTAGTGGGGGAAATGGTAGAATGACGCTGGCCTGGGAATCTCTGACCTGGGCGGAATCCTATGATTTGGAATGGACTTTTATTGATGACGAAGGCCCTAATGGAACCACGCCTCCTGCAGATCTGGACTATGATTTTGATGAATATGCGGTTCGGGTCAATGTACTGGGAACGTCCTATGAATTGGACCAGGTGTTTAATCAAGGCTGGCTGGTCTATCGGGTGCGTGGGGTAGGGAAACACGTCAGCAAACCAGAACAAGCCATTCCTGGCAACTGGACGCTGGTTGATCAGGGCGGTTTGCCCACCACCAATGGCAGTGGGTTTTATCATATTGATCAGGCCCATGCCCGTGATTTGAACTGGCAATATACCGCTACCTATGCCGAAGAAGGGAAGAACAAACAGGTCATTTCCTACCATGATGGAAGCTTGCGGGACCGTCAGGCCGTGACCCTGATCAATTCTGATCAGAATGCCATTGTACAGGAGACGATCTATGATCAGAAAGGCCGTCCGGCCTTGAGCATCTTACCTGTACCCTCTGGTAGCAGCACCATTCAGCACTATCCTGATTTTAATCAGAACCTCAGCAGTCAGCCTTATTCCTGGCGCGACATTGATCCGGACGTAGGCGCTTGTGATGTCGCCACCGGCAAAATGAGCACCAACAGTGGGGCGTCAAATTATTATTCTCCTCAAAATCCAGATCAGGATGGTTTCCAAAAATACCTGCCAGATGCCAAAGAGTATCCATTTGCCCGCACGGAATACACGCCTGACAATACTGGTCGTATTCGCCGCCAGGGTGGCGTTGGGTCGGACCATCAACTGGGTAGTGGACATGAAACCCAATACTTTTACGCAGTTCCATACCAGCAGGAATTGGATGATCTCTTTGGCGCACAAGTCGGAGAAGCCAATCGCTATGTGAAAAATGTAGTAGTTGATCCTAATGGCCAGATCAGCATCAGCTATGAGGTCAATGGCCGGGTAGTGGCCACCAAACTGGGTGGCGACAGTCCGACCAATCTCGACGCTTTGGCTTCCAATACTGGCAGTGCCCCCCAAACGGTCGACTTGACCGACTTCAACAAAGTGTCGGCGGATGGAATGGCTCTGGAAGCCAATCACACCCATTTCGCGGAAAAAGCGGGCGATCATACCTTCGCTTATGAGCTGACCCCCGCCAGTTTTACACCTGATTGTTCGACCAATAGCTTCTGCTATGATTGTGTCTATGACTTCAGTCTGCAGATTGCTGATGATTGTGGCGTGGTGTTGGCGAGTTATAGCCCTGCCAACCCAATTGGACCCTTTGACCAAATTGATGCGAGCTGTCAGGCAGTGATCTTTAGCATGCCGGATTTGACGGTCTTTCTGGAGGTTGGCAATTATACTGTCAGCAAAAAACTGACCGTCAATCAGGATGCCATGCAGGCCTATGTAGAGGACTATCTTGCGCAAGCCGGCTGCATCAAAACGGTAGATGATTTTTACGATCAATTTCTTGATCCGGCCGATTTCGCCAATTGTGGGATTGATTACTGCGACTTTAGCTGTCAGGAGACCTACGGAAGTAATCTGGATGAGTATATTCTCATCACAGGCATCACAGGTGCGACGCAGGCAACGTATGCTGCTGCTATTGCAGGGTGCAAAGATAACTGTGGCACCGAAGACAATTGTGAAGGTATAAAAGCCGCCATGCTTGCAGACTTTCAACCCGGTGGGCAATATGCTTCATATGACTTTTCAAACGGGATCTATACTGCCAATGACGATTACTCCATCCTCAACACCAGCAATATGCTGGGAATCAACTACACCACTGCGACTTATGTAGATGGGAATGGAGACCCGATAACATACAATGGACAGAATCCAGCCACCTTAAGTTTGGCAGATTTTATCGTCCATTTTCAACCTGAATGGGCTGCTGCCTTTCTGGATGATCATCCTGATCATTGTATGTTAGACTGGTGCGGCCAGGTCTCCGGTAGCATGGGCTTTGATGAGTTGCTCCTGGAAGCGGCTACCTACGATGATGCGGTATCTGCAGGCTGGATCAGTGGTTCCAATGTGAGCTTTCTGACCATTGGGGGAGCCGGAAATGATAAAGATCCATATTTCCAAACTGGCGGATTGGGAGCAGGCACCCAGGCAATTGCGATGCAGGGGGCCATCAATGCCTATGAAACTGTATTCAGTCAGACGGTCTCTATGACCGAGTTTGTACGTATTATGGTGCATTGTGATCCCAATCCCTACAGCAGTATCACAGACTGTTTGAACAATCATGCGCTTTTCTCTGATCCCTGTACCCAGGACGAAGAATGGTTGTTGATCCGGGCATTATATCTGTCGGAAAAACAAAAACAAGTACAGCTTTCGCTGGAGGCGCTTAGCTGCTATGGCAATACACCGCCTGGTAAAGATCCGCGTACCTTTTCGGCAGAGGAACTGCTGGGTATTGATCTCAATGACACCAATCAAAATATTACCAACGCAGCCACCGCCAATATGAATGCCGATATGGCAACAGATTGCGATAACACCTGTATGGGATATGCGTCCTATTGGTTGATGAAATTGAGTGCCTGTAATCTGACCCAAACGCAGAAGGACAATCTAACGGCTGAATTCATTGAGATCTGTAAAATGGGCTGCGATGGGAACAATCCATTGGGGGCCAGCACGACGCCACCCGGCCAAATGACGGCTGCTGGGAACACTTCTTTCGCTGAAGCATTTGATGCCATCACGGGCTTTTCCAGCGATCCCAGTGATGCAAGTTTTGACCCGGTCTGCAATACACTCCTGATTGCCATGCCGCCGCCCTATGATCACAGCCTCTCTGGTGGCTCGACCACGTATCAAAATCTGGATAGCTGTGCCTGTAACCAGATCTTATCTGGTGCAGTTACAGATCTACCGAACCAAAGTGCATTGGAATGCGCCTGTAATGATGCTTTTGCCCTTGATTATGGCACCACGCCCTGGGCAGCTGGTTTACTCTGGGGGCCCAATGCAGTCAGCAATCTCCAGGCAGCGGACCTCCTGGTTCCACCAGGTCTCTCCTGCGTGGTCTGTGCGACCTGCTCCGATGTACAGAGCATTGTCAACAATTATCCTGGCCTGATCGACCAAAGCAATGGGCCGGAAATCATGGCCAATCTGCTCAATGCAGAACTGGGCTACAATCTTAGTTATTGGGATTATGAAGCCTTTCTGGATAGCTGTGCCCTGAGCCCTGATCCGACTTGTAAAGCAGCGGATTATGCGGTGGATATCGCTGGGATGCTGGACGCCATGATCACCAATGATGACTTGATCAATCAAGGAGTAGACATGGCTCCTTATGCAGACTATCTGGGAAATCTTTTTGCCAATGACGCTTGCCCGGCGCAGCCGAAAACGTATGATAGTGAAATTCTTTTTGCCAGAGATATTCAAGGCCAAAAAATATGGGCTGCCAATAAAACTTCTGACGAAAATATCGTCTTGGTTTACAGCGCTTCGGCCACTGCGGACAACTTCAATATTGTCAAACTAGATGACGAAAATAATGTCATTTGGAAAAGGTCCTATCGATTCACCGGCTGGACATTTGATCGGCAAAACGAGGAAGATTTTATTATCCAGTCTACCAGTACCTCGGAAATTTTAATTGCCTGCATTGGAGAAGTTTCAGGATCGAAGAAGTTATTATTGATAAAGATTGAAGATTCGGGTTTGCCAGTTTTTTCACGTGAAATTGTCACGCCTAATGAACCGATTGATATCATCGGTATTGCGGAAGATATTTTTACTGGGGATTATCATCTTGCATTTTCTGAGGAAGTCGGAGCAAATGTTCAGACTGTGATATTGCCTGTTGCACAAGGTGGTTCATTA
>JBCBZF010000606.1:0-4513 GCA_039815525.1 Bacteroidota bacterium
CAAGTTGAAAAGTATTTTAATTCAAATGTAATAATTTACGAAATAATGTATTATATTTGTACTGAATAGGATGACTGAGGATGACAAAACCCGTCATATTTTTGAGAAAAATGCCTAATTTTAAACGGGCAAAAGATACTTCTACTTGAGATTAGGCGTTAAAGGGGGAGCGAAGCAACGTAATCCCTTTAGTAAGAGTCATTGTCTTATAGAGATTGAATCAGATGTAAGGATCATGAAGAGAATTATTACCCTTTTTGCCATTCTGACGAGTTTTTCCCTAACGGCTCCTCTATTTGGCCAGGGCACCACCTGCTCAGACGCGATTCCCATTCCGTTCAATGCAACTGTGAACTACTCCGGCATCGCGACCGGAACTTTCAGCAATGCCGCTTTCACCTCCTGTCTTCTCAACATTTCACCATTCTTTCCAGGAGGATGTACAGTTGGAACTTGTGCGTCAGAAGTGTGGTTCCAACTGGACCCCAATCAGGTTTTGCAGCAAAATCTGGTGTTGCGGATGGAATTTGGGTTCACAAACGTACAGACCAAGATTGTCTTGCTGTACGCCGAATCAAAAGATAGCGGCAATGGAGATCCCTGTCAGTGGAACAATACCAATTCTTCTCCTTTCGCAGAGCGCGGTAGTTGGTGCTTTCAGCCGACGGCTGGGGCCACCGTTTTTGCACCGGAACCTGAAGGTTTGGATGGCTCAGGAACCTTTTTCCTGGTGGTTCAGCGTGAAACAGGGGTTGGTGGAACCGTCCAGGTGCAGGCCCGCCAGATCAATGGTGTAGGAGGAGATCCAACTTGCGTTGCGCCTTCCAATGATTTGTGTTCCTCGCCTGATACCCTGATCATTGGCAATGGCATTGACACTGACTATGCCTTAGGCGGTACTGGCTCCTGGGCAGACAGCCGCGCAGGATCTGTCAAATGCGCCACGAAATTCCGCTTGCAAAACGAGTGTGGAGGGGGAACCACAGAAGATACTTTCTGGGAGAATACGCTCACCACTGGTTGCCGGACTGATCGGAAGATCGGAGACAATCACACCGTGCCCTTTGGCCCTTTTAACATTGACGCACCCTGTATCAGCAACATCGACAACTCGGTTTTCTACACCTTCGTGTCGCCCATGGCCGCCACTGACTGGTATTTGCACATCGGCAACATCACCTGTAGCTATCAGCCCAATGTGATCCAAATCATGATCGCTGACAACCTGAATTGCAACAATGCAGATCTGACCACCATTCCAAGTGGTGCCCAATACTGCGGCAATGCCAATGCGACTTTCATGTACCCAACCTCTGATGGTGTATTTGGGCCACTGAACTTTGCTGCCAACACCCGCTACTGGATCATCGCCGATGGGGTACAACAATCTCAGTGCGATTTTCAGATGCTCCTGACCCGTAGCCCGGTGCAGGACATTCTGCTTCCAGTGGAGTTTTCCTACGTGGAAGGCATCAATCAGGATGCACGCAACGAAATTCGTTGGGCCACTGCCAGTGAAGAAAACCTCGACTATTTTCAGCTGGAAAAAAGTCTGGATGGGAAAGACTTTGAGCTGTTGGGTGAGCAGAAAGCACTTGGAAGTGGCAGCCAATATCAATTGTATGATGAGTTTGCGGCCGTTGGACAAAATTACTACCGCATTGTCGGAGTAGATCTCAACGGCAGCCGGACGCTGTCTGAGACCATCACAGTCACCCGCACCTTTGCCAACTTCGCCATTCACGAGGTCGCTCCAGTTCCGATGCAGGATCAGGTGAGCATTCGACTTTCGACTGAAAATGATGGCCGGACGGAGCTAGCAGTTCTGGATCTGGCGGGTCGCGAAGTGCTGCGCAATCGTTATGATCTTCCAGCGGGTACCAATGAAATTGAGTTGAATACCAGTACCCTGCCAAGCGGTGTGTATTTCCTCCGCTTTTTACGAAATGGGCAGGCTTTGGTCAAAAAAGTGATTAAGCAATAAAGACACAACCCCTGTCAGCCGCCCGGTGAACCTGCTTCGCCGGGCGGCTTTTCTTTTTCAGGCATTCGTCCTAATTTCATTCTCCTAAACGAGATTCACCCTCTTCCCCGATATCAAAAGATCAATAATGAAAAGGACTAAAATTGCTGGAATCGGCTACTACGTACCAGAGAATGTAGTGACCAATGATGATCTGGCCAAAAGAATGACGACTTCGGATGAATGGATTCAGGAGCGATCCGGCATCCGGGAAAGACGATATTTTACCCCTGGCAAAGACACCGTTTCTGGTATGGGAACTGCTGCGGCACGGATGGCCATGGAGCGAGCTGGAGTGGATGTAGAAGACATTGATTTCATCATCTTCGCTACTCTGAATCCCGATTATATGTTTCCTGGTTCGGGCGTATTGGTACAGCGCGAATTAGGGCTGAATACCAAAGGCGTGCCGGCACTGGATATTCGTTGTCAGTGCTCTGGTTTCATTTACGGCTTATCGATTGCAGATCAATTCATCAAAACCGGCATGTATAAAAATGTGCTGATGATTGGCTCTGAAATTCACTCTTCCGGTTTGGACTTTTCAGATGAAGGCCGGGATGTAACGGTCCTGTTTGGCGACGGGGCAGGAGCGGTGGTTTTACAACCGACCGAGGAAGAAGGCCGTGGAATTTTGACAACGCATCTTCATGCCGATGGCGAGCATGCAGAACGTTTGGCAGTATTGGCGCCTTCGGGCCATAAAGAACGGCACCTGACGCATGAAATGATTGATGACCGTAGCGTTTATCCGACCATGAATGGGCGCTATGTATTCAAGTTTGCGGTGGAGAAGTTTCCTGAGGTGATCATGGAAGCTTTGCAAACCACTGGTATGAAGCCAGAGGACATAGATCTGTTTGTGCCGCATCAGGCCAACCTTCGCATTGCCGAAGCGGTCCGCAAAGTGGTTGGCCTCCCACCAGAGAAAGTCCACAACAACATTCAGAAATACGGGAATACCACTGCCGCCTCTATCCCCATTGCCCTCAATGAAGCCTGGGAGTTGGGTAAAGTGAAAGAAGGCGATCTCGTATGCCTCGCGGCATTTGGCAGCGGCTTTACCTGGGCTTCAGCCCTGATCCGCTGGTAGCCAGCGATTCTCTGGACAAATAAAAACAGCCCCGAAAGTCAGAAAGCTTTCGGGGCTGTTGTGTAAAAGGGTAATCCTTTTTTATATCTCCTCTACCGGAATCACACTCAAAAGCTTGATGTCAGTAAGATCGGAATAGTCATATTGGTAAAAGCCATCGGCCCCGATCAACAGCAGCACATTGTAGAGGGGAATGACGTCAAAGGCACTGATGTCAGGGAAATGGGCCAATTGGTTCTGGTCAATTTTTTCCGGGTCAGCTGCATCATACACCTTCAGGCCGGCTTCACCATCACAGACAAACAAGACGCCATTGCGGATCCCCAGGCCATAAGGGCCTTCCATCACATAGGAACGAATCAGTTGAGGATTGTTGATGTTTTTGATATCAATGACATCCAACTGGCTTTCAAAGCCACCACAGGGCCCCCCTCCCCGCAGGGTTACATAGGCGATGTCGTTCTCAGCCACCACCGGATCACAGCGGCGGGCATGTTCAAAATTGGAGAGTTGATTGGGCTCTTCCGGATTATCCAGCCCGTAGACAAACATCCCGGTTTGGGAACCAATCATCAGATAGGTGTTTTGGTAAGGAAAAATGGTTTCAATGCCCCAGCCAATTTCCACATCACGGCGATATTCAGGATTTTCAAGGGTCGCAATGTCAAAGACTTTTAAAGCCGTTCCTGTGACGGTGTAGAGATATTGGTTGACAATGGTAAAGCGGGCCAGAGATCCGCCAACGCCAGTTGACACTTCATTGCCACTGGTGGGCTGATTGTTTTGATTGCCATTGGATGAAAAATTGCGGACTGCGAAGGCCTCATCCATCAGAAAGCCATTTCGGGGCAAAATATTGAAACCTCCGGCAGAGCATTCCACCTCTTCCGTTACTTCAGTTTCAATCCAGTCAATGGCCACACCAAACTCTGCATCTGCATACAAACCATTGTGCCAGCTTCCATAGGGAAATACATCTTCTTCCCGTTCAATGACCGAAGTATTGGTTGGGTCAGTGATGTCAATGGCAACCAGATCTGTATAGCTGTCTGCATAGAGAACATTGCCTTTGGCCGCCAGATCGTGACTTCCCGGTAGATTGATAAAGGCCAGGTTCTCTGGATTGGCCGGATCGGTGTTTCGGATGACATGAATGCCTTTACCGACTTCATTGATAAAAATGTAGCCATCTTTGAAGTACATTTTACCGGGCTGGTGCAGTTCACGTGGCGCTTCCGTATTGCCCAATGCCCTCAGCTCATCAAAAGTCAGGTACACTGGATCATAGGCGACATAAGTAAGGGTTTGTTTGCAGCTGTCTTTGATACAGCTACTGAGAAATACACTGGCCAGCACCAGTAAGAGTGGAAAGCGGAGGAAATGTTTCATTGTTTGAA
>JBCBZF010000298.1:0-6940 GCA_039815525.1 Bacteroidota bacterium
ACTGAAGGCACCATTCCTTATCTCAATGGAGGAGAAGATCTCAGCACAATTCTGGGACGCGTGGAAGCGGCCGGTGGTACAGTCACCATGCCCAAGACCAAGATCAACGACGAAGCTGGATTTATGGCATTTTTCCTGGATTCAGAAGGGAATCGTATCGCCTTACATTCACCCAACTAATGGAACAGGAAAAGCATTGCAGGCTTCGGTCTGCAGTGCCTCTTCATCTATTCATTAACCACAATCAATATGGCTTATTTCACGCAGGACTATCTCGATTTCTTTGCAAACCTCAGTGCCAACAATCATCGGGAATGGTTTCAGGCCAATAAAAAACGATATGAAAACAGTGTCAAAAAGCCATTCGCTGCATTCGTAGATGCACTGATTGAGCGGGTTCAGGGTGAGGACGATCCGGAGATTCGCATTACCCCCAAAGAAGCCATATTTCGGATCAACCGGGATATTCGTTTCAGCAAGGATAAAACACCTTATAAAAATCATATGTCGGCGGTTGTTTCCCGTGGCGGTCGGAAGGAAATGACCCGTCCGGGCTTATACGTTCAGCTCAATCATGAAAATCTCCAAATCTACGGTGGCCTGTATATGCTTGACAAGCAGCAATTATATCGGGTGCGGACCTATATAATGGACCATCTCCCAACTTTTGAAAAGCTATTGACGGCTTCTCCTTTTTCTGAAAAATTTGACGGTTTACATGGGGAGAAAAACAAGCGGCTTCCCAAAGAGTTTCAGGAAGCCGCCGAGGAGCAAGCATTGCTCTACAACAAAAGTTTTTATCATTTCGTCCATCTGCCAGCGACGCATATTCCGCAAGATGATCTGATCGATGTTATCATGGATTATCATCTGGCCGCCAGTCCCATGCGCAACTTTTTGACAGAGGCCCTTGGTGAGTGAGTTCCTATTGCACCACTTTCAAAATGCCCTTCATCAAAGTATGATGACCTGGTACGGTACAGACAAAAATGTAGTCGCCAGCCTGAGCAGGTGCTTCAAAGTAAATGCTTTCTGATTTACCCGGCGACATCAGATTGGTGTGGTACAGCAGATCCGAGGATTGAGGCACATAGTTGAGATTCATGCCTTTAACCCCCAAAGCAATGGCCGCATTACCGACCTGATCGGCTTTGCCGGGCTTGGTGATGACACAATTATGGGGCATATCATCATTGTTGCTAAAGGTCCACTTGATTTTTGCACCCGCTTTCACCGTAATGGTGGTTCGATTGAACTTCAATCCGGGACGCGTACCAAGCAGAATGCTTTGATCAGGTTTATCCCAATGTGCTGGCATCCGAAGCTGTCGTTTCGCAATCCGGGTCTTTGTCTTGCTGCTTCGGCTTGTCGCTTTTGGTTTCGCCACCAAGCTACCACCTTTCGCATCAGGCGTTTCCACCGGACCGCCTTTGGCGGGCTGATGGTGGACATGGTCCATCGCTACAGTTTTCTTCGGGCGGGGACGTTTGGGGAGATTCAGCTTTTCACCTTCTGGAATCTCATTCAGCGTGTAATAGCCAGTCGGATGAAGCAGGCTACTTTTATCAAAATAAGACTTGACGCCATTGGCCGTAATTTCATGAATGAAATACTGCCGTGGGTTGTCAATCACAATCCGGGCTTTAAGACCGTCTCGGGACACCCTGATTCCTTCGATCCAATGCAGGCTGTCGCGAATGACCGGACTGCCATACACCGGATGATAGTTGTAA
Source organism: Bacteroidota bacterium (assembly GCA_039815525.1). GTDB lineage: Bacteria > Bacteroidota > Bacteroidia > J057 > J057 > JBCAWW01. The sequence goes on from JBCBZF010000298.1 coordinate 1,734, forward strand.
ATGAAACTGGTGATCTGATAATGATCAGGATTGGCAGCAGTTTGCTTATCGACTGGTTGGGTGAATTCAATTTCAAATCCGTCCGGCATGGCGCGGATGGCTTTCATTTCAAAAGGGGTTTTCCCATTCCATACCAAACGTTGCAGGCCATAAGCCTTTGGACCCGTAGATCCCCAACCCCGATTGGTCTGTCCCACAAACATAGACCCGTCATTGCCCCAGGCCATGCGCAGAACCCCTGACTGGAAGCCTTCCCGAAAGGCAAAGGCCGCTCCTTGGTAAACACCATTCACTTTTTCCAGAAATAAACGGTCGATTTTACTTTGTCCCTGATCTCCCACAAAGATTTGACCAGAAAAAGGACCGAATTTCCCGTCGGTCTGATCCACCACAATCTCAGAAGTGGAAATGCCCAAAACCGAGTGGGGCAGCCAAACCGATGGCAACTTTACGGATGGGAACTTTTCCTTTACCTCAAAAAGGGTAACGGTTTCCTCTTGCTCATCAAACTCTGGCTTGGTCGGCGGGCCGCCAACCGGGCTAAGCTTCGGATCTACGGAAGCATAGAGTTGCTCCGTCGTCAATGAAACCGGTGAATTGGGTTCTCCTGACCAGCGAAGTCCAGCTGGATGACCGGTAAAATCACCTTTTTCAACATGGGTAATGCCGCCAGAGCCCATCCAGTCCCCTTGGTTATCCGCATAAAAAAATTCGCCATCAACCTGGCCAATGCCACAAGGAGAGCGCATGCCTGTCGCCCAGGGTTGCAACTCACCTTCGGGACTGATCTTGACGGTCCAGCCACGCCAGGGGACCCGGCTTTCGCCGCGCCACCATTCCTGGTCGCCAAAGGCGACATTGCCGGTTACGAACATGCTGCCATCATCCATGATGATGGGGCCATAAGAGTATTCGTGATAGTGTCCGGAAACCGGCAGCACACACACGGCTTCATAGCGGTCAGCCCGCCCATCACCGTTTTTATCATGCAGACGGGTCAATTCACCTCGCTGCGCCAGGTAAAAATCTCCATCCCGAACGGCCAGGCCCAGGATTTCATGCATGCCATCGGCAAAGAGGCGAAAATAAGGTTGATTCCCGGTCGGATTCTCTACGATGTAGACCTCGCCACGTCGCGTAGAGACGCCCAAATCTCCATTGGGCAGCGTGGCCAGCCCCCCTACTTCCAATACCACGCCTTCAGGAACGGGCAGCGTTACCATATTGTAGTAATCGCCTTCAGTCATACCCAATTGGCCATAGCAGAAGCCACACCAAAGGCTGAAAAAAATCGAGAAATATATGTTGAATTTCATGTCTTTGGATTACCAGATGATGGAATAAAAAACGGAACCCTGAATCTTGTCATCCAGTGGCAGCAAAAGTTCTTTCTGCCCGTTCTGTTCACGAATTTGCGCTTTCTGTTTCCCGCCGATCTGAATGTAATAGCGACCGTCGATCAGGTAGCGTTCGTTTTTCATGGCGGTAATTTCTTTACCAGACGCCATTTTGAGATACAGATTGGGCAATGGCTTTTGTGCAGGAGAAAGCATACGCTTCAGGCCATTTTCACTGACCATGATGCGGTCGATCCATTGCGTACCGCCTAATTCGTAGGTGAAAGACGGCACCCCATTTTCATCGCGCATATAGCCTTCAAAACGATAGTTCAAATCTGTCTGAAAGCTTTCCGGCCATGTGGTGGACATCGTGGGCAGCATGCAAAATGCGGCTTCATCATCTAATGCCACCGCACTCCCTTTTGGTCGGGAACTGCCATCTCCACGACTGTCCCACATGGGCGTCGCATCAAGAAAGCCACCTTTCCATACCAGGGCCAGCGCCGCACGATCGGTATCATAGGTGTAGGAAATACGCTCTGGGAAGCCGGTTGAGACGGCATGAACAATACGCCTTTCCCGCTTGGCCGCACTCGGGTAATCAACGAAGCTCCGCATGACCTGGGTTTGTGATCCTAAATTGACCGAAATGGGATTCTGCGGGCGTGTCCGGGCAATTGAGCTAAAGGCGTGCATGCCTTTGGGACGCATACCTGGACCGGATACAAAAAGGCCCAGACTATTTGGATACCAATTTCCGGGTTTCCCGTAGACAATTTCGACGGCATGTGATCCTTGGGTCAGTTCGACCGTCTTTTGATGAGACCAATCAGAAAAAGGGATTTCCACTTTTCCATTCACCACCAATTGGGCCGTACCCATCACTTGTAAATCCAACAAATAAGGGCCGTCCTTGCTGACTGTAAGCATACTGCTTGCCTTGATCAGGAAGCCCTCATCCATCCCGACAACCTCCTGGGTCAATTGTTCAGTTTTGCCACTCTGGATGGCCTTGCGTTTGGTGAAATCCGGCAAGGGATTTTCGAATCCTTCGTACACCTGGTAAGACCACATGCCGGTACTTGCATCACTCAAGCCAAAGGCTTGAATCTGCACATTGCGAAAGGCAACCGGTCCGTGATCACCCTGGATCATCAAGGGGCCGGTCGCAGCTTCCTTCTCAAAAGCAGGACCACGGGTGGGGCCGGTTAGTTCGACATTCTCATGTAGGACCATCCCATTCAAAACCACTTTTAGAATACGAGCATTGGCGGTTTTATTCCCCAAAGCATCAAAACGCGGCGCTTGAAAAGAGATATGAAGCTTTTGCCAAATACCTGGTGCGCGGCAGGCATTGATCCGCGGTGGGTGACCCTGATAGCCTTTTTCGCCCTCCGGTTTGCTGTCATCCCAACGCTGATAGATGGCACCACAATCCTGATAGGTGGGATATTTTTTTCCCCAACTGTCCAACAGCTGAACTTCATATCGACCTTGTAGATAAATACCAGAATTGGAAGCACGGGCCATCATAAATTCAAGATCAATGTCAGCATCTCCATGTTCCAGGCTAAAGAACAGATTTGCCTGATTGTCCTTATCCGGTAGGTTGACCAACACACCGGTCCCGGCTTCCGTCTCAAAATATTTTTCCTTGTCCAGGTTTGCGCGGACGTCCTGAACAATTTGCCAGTTTGCACCGGCTTTCTGAAAAGCTGAGAGGTCTTGTAAAGGCAGTGGTTCACCCGCCCAAACCAGACCGGAGCATACAATCCATGCCGCCAGTAGTAGTCGTTTTTTCATACATTTTGATTTGATTCCACAAATTAAAAAATGCCATCACGTTGGTCAAACGCAATGGCATCTGTCATGCTTTTCAAAGCAGGATGGTTCCGCTATATGGCTTCGCCTTTGGCGAGTTTGTCAACCATTCCAGCTACACTGCCAGCGTTGACGGTATCATTGGCAGGAACCTTTTCCTGCGCTTTCTTCGCGTGTTTCAGCGCCTTTTTCAAATTCCCCTGGGCAGAATAGGCACGCGCCAGGCCCAGGTCAATAAACCATGCATCAGGATTCCGCTCTGCATTGGTTTCAAACACAGCCAGCGCTTTTTCATGTTTGCCAGCCGCCAATAGTTGACGACCATATTGGTGAATCTGCAGTGGTCCGGCAGAACGATGGGCAATGGCCTGGTTCATTACTTTTTCGGCTTCGTCTTCTCTTCCCAAAGCAGCCAGTACATTGGACTTGGTTTGTAAGGTGGTAAAATTTTCCTGCCCAATGAATGGTGCAGAGATAGCAGACTCAGACCAGGTCAGCGCTTCCTCCAGGTTGATGTTGTTTTGAAGGCAAAAATTCACGGCACTCACCCAACTCTGCCAGTTGAAACCAGGTGTGGTCTGGAGTTCACTCCGCATCTGGGTCAGATAGAGATCATTCAGGTTCGGCACAGAAATGGTAAATGGCACCTTCAGGTTCTCCCATTGCAGAGTGGCACGTGCCTCCTGCTGACCACGTTGGTCAAATTCGAAGGTTAACCATTCGGTGAATGCATTTTCTTCAGGACTGACCTCCACACGCAAAGCATCCTCTTTCTCGTCATAAAAATAACTGCCCCATGCACCAGAGTTATATGAAAAGATTATCGTCCATTTCTGTCCTTTCTCTCTGGTGATCATGTGCAATCCGTAGGTACCCGCTTTGAGGGGTTTACCTTCCACCATCACATCATGAGAAACCGTAAATACAGTATTTTCATTGGCTCCGGCACGCCAGGGAGCGGCAGTACTGGATCCAAAGCCAAAATTATTCAGGCCGTATGGAACCAGTTGTCCCCATATTTTCCCCTCACGGCTTTGACCATTATTGCCAGTCACATCGGGACTATTATACAAAATGCTGACCTTGACCAGGCCAATCCACTGGGAAACTTCAGATTTTTGGTTCCCACCACTGGGCGGGGTGGTCAATTGGGCCACAAGCGTCAGGCTCATGCCCAGAAAAAACAGCACACATAAGCTGCGAATTGCTTGCAAGTGTTTCATCGGAAATAGGTTTTTAGGCTTAATTGATGAGATCGAAGGTCAGAAAAAGCGCCATATAGCCCAAGTGAAAAATTGCAGGAAACGGCTATTTGATCAGTCAAAGCTGCGGAAAGCTCAGCTCATTTTCCATTGGAAGGCTCCTACGGTGAGAAGGCATATCCGAGGACTTTGGAAGCAAATAGAGGGATATAGCGGCCCTGCATGTAAGGATTTACAAAAAAAAGAACAAAAAGCTTTGGTCTGATCACAGTCTTTGGAATGGGTTTTGAACTAGTAGACGCAAGAGAATCAGACAGAAAAATGGTTTTACCTGGGCAATTTCCACCTAGGTATATTTCCCACCACAACCTGAAATGTTTCCATTGGGGGATCATTCCTGACCGCTAAACCAATCTGGCGGGTAAGCAGCCACTCCTTTTCGTTAATTCGTATCAAGGAAGTCATTCATGGCTCCAGGAAAAACAATATTATGATTCTCTCTCGCTGCACCATACTGTTCACTGTTTGCCTGTTATTCGCAAGCACTTCACGCGCACATTCTGATATTCCGCCGACATTTAGTGAGGCATCCTACAGTCAGCTGGTTGAACTGAACGTTTTGCCTGAGTTGCCCTGGAATGTAGACATGGATCTGCGTCCGGAAGGCCACAGAGTGCGTTTAACGTATGAAGTATTGCCGGGCGGGAATCCAGATGCGATTGTGCTGCCGTTTGTGCCGGACCCAACCTCTCTACGCGCATGGCAAGTCAATCAGGATGGAACAGAAGACATCATGGTTCCAGTATCCATCAGCAAAGCAAGCAATACATTTGTTCTGGAAGTA
>JBCBZF010000113.1:0-10086 GCA_039815525.1 Bacteroidota bacterium
GACCAATACTTCGCTTTGTCTGATGGGGCCCAAAATCTTTTTTACATCTTTTTCTACTGCTTCCCCCGACAATCTACCGGCTTCGATGTGTGCGGAAAGTGGTTGCGCAATGCGTTGTGATATGTGAAAAGGCTGCTTGTGTAACGCACGGCGGTATTGTTGAGAACGGACCAGCCGCTGGCCGCCGATGACGGCAATGTGCTTTTTCCCCCTTAACAAACGGACGGCTGACACACCATGCTGTATGATGCCGCTCACCTGTTGTTCTGGCCAGGAAAGAAAAGGCAAACATGTACTGGCCGCATTACAGGCAATGGCAATGTGGGCTGCGCCCTGCTGCTGCATCCAACGGAGAATCTGATCCACCCGCTGATTCAACGCTGCTTGCGGCACTTTCCCATAAGGCGTAAAGCCCGCATCCGAGACGTACAAAACCGGACTTTCTGGATGTGCCTTTTTCAGCAATTGATACAATCCCAGGCCGCCAATGCCCCAGTCGAGAATACCGATATAGGATCCTTTTTTCATGGATAGGAAATGGGAATGGTTAGCATCTCTTCTATAGGCCCACTGTCAAAAGCCAGGATACGTGCATGCCATCCCACATTGATCAGCGCTGTTTTTTGCCCTGGGAAACGACTCTCCAAAAACCATTTCATTTCATGCTCGGCCCGAATCGGATTGTATTGCAACATGGTCTTCCAGTCCGGGTGCCTCACCAGGCTATGCAGCGCTTTTGCAAAGGCCGGATGCTGCCGTTTCAGCTTTTGCTGACGCAGTTTCCCGGCAATAAACTGAGGAAACTCCCGCCAACTGGCTGGTTTGGTCACCATATCAACCACCAGAAATTTCCCGCCTGGCTTCAGCACCCGCTTCAATTCATGCATCAGCGGGTCCCAATCCAGATAGCGAAAAGACAGCATCGAAATGGCCAAATCCACCGAATGATCTGCCAAAGGCAATTGTGGACCATTGATCTGTACAAAATTCAGATTGGGACGGTCTGCATTGAACTGTCTTGCGCGATCCAGAATACCTGCGGAGGCGTCCAGCCCGGTTCCCTGACCAATACGCGGGGACATTTCCCTTAGCAGCGCGCCATTGCCACAGCCAATGTCAATGACCCGTAAATCTTCCCGCCAGGGAATGTGCTGGTTCAGCCAATTCCATTCATCCTGACGCACTTTGATGTCCTGGAAAACCGCGTCATATAATTCTGCTACCTGATCGTAACTGCTGTCTCCATCCTTCTCAGCTGGTAGGAATTGTTTGAGTGCCTCGGCCTGTTGTAGTCCGGTGTGTTTTTTGACCGAAGCCAGCAGGCCGTGGGATTTTTTCCCCGGACAGCCGAAGGCATAGAGTGGATCATCCTGTTTCCCTTCCGGCCAATCCAGTTTGTAGCGGTCCTTGCGGGTGGAAAAAGCTGTATACCAATGGTAGCCAGAAGTGGGAACCTTAAACGTCCGGGCAAAAAATGGTGCAAACCAGCGCGCAGAGCGGCAGCAGTGGAAAAAAGCCTCTCCATTTTCTGCAAACGGAATGTCCAGATGTTGCCATTCAAACGGACTGAACTGTTCTGGGAAGTCGGTGGTCCCAAACATCGGCCCGTACATACCGGAATGGCCGATAAAATGAAAGCCAAAGATTTGCTGCGATTTTTTCCGAATCTCTGCTAAAACCGCCCGCACCTCTCGTTTGCTTTCCACCGCTTCCATCCTCACTGGCCCCAGCGCAGACAATTCGTGGGTCATGGTCTGCGCCACACGCGTAAATTGAGCACCACCTTTTCGGTAAAGGGTGGTGTAGAGAACAAGGATAATGGAGGAAGATGTGTTCATGGGGGAATCGGTTGGCGAGGGGAAATGTCTTCAAAAAAAAGCAGCAACACAATTCCCGGTGGAACTGCATTGCTGCACCTTTCATAAAGCAAAATCGTGAATCAGTCGCCGCTTTTATGCAGCACTTTGCTGATTTTCAGCATATTGGTTCTGCCACGCTCATGAATCGGCATGCTGCCGATGTGAATGAGGACGTCATTCACCTGTACCAGACCCTTTTTCAGCAGAATCTCTTTGGCATCTTCGATGGTGTCATCTGTACTGACAAATTTATCATAATAGAATGCCCGTACACCCCAGACCAGATTCAGCATGTTCAGCACTGGTTTATTGGAGGTGAAAGCATAAATAATGGATTTTGGTCGGCAACGGGAAGCCATGATGGCATTGTAGCCCGAGTTTGTCATGGCGACCATGGCGTTGGCTTTGGCTTCGACGGCCAGCTTGGCGGCTGAGAGGACCACCGAACCACTGAGGGGTTCTGCTTCAGCCGGATATTCATCCATGTTGCGATAATAGATTCCTTCGTCCGTCGCTTCCACACTGTTGAGGATGTTGGCCATGGTCTCGACCACGCGAACCGGGTATTTCCCCACAGAGGTCTCTCCACTGAGCATGACTGCATCGGCACCGTCTTCGAGGGCATTGGCCACGTCATTCGCTTCGGCCCGGGTCGGACGGGGATTCTCAATCATGGATTCCATCACCTGTGTAGCCAGGATCACCGGCTTGGCGGCCCGGTTACACTTCGCAATGATTTTTTTCTGCCATACCGGAACTTCCTCCAGGGGGATTTCTACGCCGAGATCTCCACGGGCAACCATGACCGCATCTGTCGCAGCAATGATTTCATCAATGTTCTGAAGGGCTTCCGGTTTCTCAATCTTGGCGATGATCTTGCTGGTGCCGTTCTTCAAACGGATCAGTTCCTTCAGCAGTTTGATGTCATCAGCGGTTCGGACAAAAGACAGGGCCAGCCATTCCACATTGTGTTTAATGGCAAAATCGATGTCTTTAAAATCTTTTTCAGTGATGGTCGGAATCGAGATTTGCGTCTCAGGCAGGTTCACGCCTTTCCGGCTTTTGATGGCTTCACCATACAGTACCTTCAGCTTAACCTGATTTTTGTTATTGGTGTCCACCACCCGGCATTCTACTTTGCCATCGTCCAGCAGGATCAGATCACCAACTGCGACATCTTCAGCGATGGTTTCATATTGAACCGGCAGGGCAGTTTTGGTCTGTTCTTTAATATCAGAACGCAGGGTTACGATCTGGCCCGGCTTGATCGGAAAATCTTCTTTAAGCGTACCAATCCTGATTTTGGGTCCTTGCAAGTCCTGTAGGATGGGAATATTGGTATCGTACTTATCGTTGATCGCACGGATCATTTTCAGAGACTTTTCGTGGGTCTCGTGATCGGCATGTGAAAAATTGAGACGTGCGACATCCAGACCGGCTTTCGCCAGTTCCAGCAGAGTCTCTGGATTGGCACAGGCAGGTCCGATGGTCACAACAATTTTAGTTCGGCGTGGGTGAAAAATCATCAATGAAATAAGCTTTTGATGTTGTTGACATGAGAAAGATTGACCGCCGAGCGAATGATATTGGAATCTTTCAGGCGTATGATCGCTTCGTCGGCCAGAGGGGCGTCATTGGTTTCGTTTCGAATCAGTAGCAAATAACGGAAAGCTTTGGCTTCTTTTGGCAATACACTGCGGTCAAAAGTCGCCAGAATGAATTCTTTACGGGCCACTGAGGCATGATCTTCATAGCGTGCAAGGGGAAGGCGGCGGACTGGATCTGACTGTTTAGAAAAAAGGCCAGTCGGTGTTTCATGCGCATCCGTTGATTCTGTTGAGGCAGTGGACAATGTATTGTTTTCTATCAAGTTGATTGTCAGTATGTTGTTGATCTCGTAGCAAACTTTCCAGATGCGCTCATCCGAGGCAATCCCGATCAGTTCGTGCTGTTCGTCAAATGCTTGATCTATGTGCAATTTTTTGGCCAAGTCCTCAACACTATGGTATGCGAATATAAAAAATCGTTTGCCATTCAGGTTGGAAGAAGGCAAAAGTTATTATATTTGCCCAAATTTTTTTCGAGATTCCAATTCACTACTAAAAAGCAAGCAAATGGCTAGCATTGCAGAAAAAGTAACCAGCATTATCGTGGAGAAACTGGGTGTAGAAGAGTCTGAAGTGACTCCAGAAGCAAGTTTCGCCAATGATTTAGGTGCCGATTCTCTCGATACAGTTGAACTGATCATGGAGTTTGAGAAAGAGTTCAACTTGAACATCCCTGATGAAGCTGCTGAGAAGATCGTCACCGTTGGAGACTCTATCTCCTACCTAGAGAAAAACATCGAGTAATTCAATTACATGCAAAACAAGAGGGTTGTTGTAACCGGTCTTGGTGCAATTACACCGATTGGAAATGATGTCCCTTCCTTCTGGGAGGGACTTTCTCTTGGTGTGAGTGGGGCGAATGAGATCACCCACTTCGACACAACACATTTCAAGACCAAGTTTGCCTGTGAAGTCAAGGACTTCGACGCGCGGGATCATTTCGACCGCAAGGAGGCCCGTAAAATGGACCCCTTCTGTCATTATGCCATGGTGGCTGCTCGCGAAGCCATTACTGACTCAGGCGTTGATCTTGAAAATACAGACCGGTTTCGTTTTGGTGTCGTCTTTGGCTCCGGTATCGGAGGCATCGACATCTTCACAAAGGAGATCCAGGGCTTCAGTAAAAATGAAGGTGTCCCACGCTTCAATCCATTCTTCATTCCGAAAATGATTGTGGACATTGCGGCTGGCCGGATCTCGATGGAACACGGTCTGAAGGGACCAAACTACTCCAGTGTTTCTGCTTGCGCGACTTCCTCCAACTGTATCATTGATGCCTACATGCTCATCAAAATGGGCTATGCTGATATCATGGTCGCAGGTGGAGCCGAAGCTGCCATCACAGAAGCAGGTATCGGCGGATTCAATGCAATGAAAGCCCTTTCCGAAAACAATGATGATTACAAAACTGCCAGTCGGCCATTTGATGTCCGCAGAGATGGTTTTGTCATGGGGGAAGGTGCCGGCTCATTGATCCTCGAGGATTATGATCACGCGGTTGCCAGAGGCGCAAAAATTTATGCAGAGGTTGGCGGAATCGGCATGTCGGCTGACGCCCACCATATCACTGCCCCGCATCCGGAAGGAGAAGGCGCCTACATGGTCATGCTGAATACGCTGAAAGATGCTGGTCTCCAGCCAGAGGATGTGGATTATGTCAACGTCCATGGAACCTCTACGCCGCTGGGAGACATCAGTGAAACCAAAGCAATCAAGCGGGTTTTTGGTGATTACGCCAAAGAGCTCAACATCAGCTCCACCAAGTCCATGACCGGACACCTGCTTGGCGCAGCCGGAGCGGTGGAATCAATTGCTGCGATCCTGGCACTCCAGCATCAGATCATACCGCCCACGATCAACTTCAAAGAAGCTGATCCAGAGTGTGACTTGAACTATACTTTCAACGCCGCACAAAAACGTGAAATTCGCGCCGCTATCAGCAATACCTTTGGCTTTGGCGGCCACAATGCCTCGATCCTGTTTCAGCAGGTGAAAGCATGATCCCATAAGCCTGATCAGAATTTTATGTCTGGTCAGGCACTCTCTTCTCACACGCACTCCCCATATTGTCCGTTCTCAAATCAGGTGATTCTTACACCTCTTGAGGACTTAATTGACACTTTTACAGACGATTAGTAAATTGCTCACAGATATTCGGGGAATTTTTATGATTTCATTGCGTCAGACGTTTAACATCTACCTGTCAAAGGAGAAGGATTTTGCGAGAGAGATCCGTGAGATTTCTGGTTTTGTACCCAAAGAGATTTTTCTGTACAAACTGGCTCTCACTCATAGTTCCTCACTGAAAAAGAAATCCCGTAACAACCAAAGCCGCCGTGCCCGCGAAGTGGCCAAAGGCTGTAACGAGCGCCTTGAATTTCTGGGCGACTCCATTCTCGATTCCGTCATTGCTGAATATCTCTTTAAGATATATCCCCTGAAAGACGAAGGCTTTCTGACTGAAATGCGGTCTAAAATCGTCAACCGCAAATCGCTCAATGAAATTTGCCGAAAGCTCCGCATTGATGTCCTCATTCGCCACAACCAATCCGGGGTAGTCAATGAATCTATGTTTGGAGATGCGCTGGAAGCTTTCATTGGAGCCGTATACCTGGATTTGGGCTACAAACGTACCAAGAACTTCGTCTACCACCGGATCATAGAGCCCCATGTCCACCTTCAACAGGTCGAAAACCAGATCATCAGCCATAAAAATAAGCTGATTGAGCATGTGCAAAAGACCAAAATGGGCATGTTGATGTTTGATGTGATTTCCGAGTTTGGAGAAGGGCGCAACAAAATGTTCCGCATCCAGGCACGGGTGGGACAAAAGGTATTGGGTGTAGGGGAAGGCAAAAACAAAAAATCCGCAGAGCAACGTGCATCTGAGGATGCCCTCAACAAAATGAATCTCCTGGCACCTGCCAAAGCCTGATTCTCAGGCTGAGAAATCCAGCGGGATTCTCCACCAACTGTGAATAAGTTTTTCTGCTTGACCGCCAAATTTCAGTAAATTTGATTCAATGCAGTTTGCTGACGCTGCCGTCTGCATGATCTGCATACCCGAATCAAAACAAGAGGTGCATGTTTATCGAAGTCAATTCCGCCAATCGCAAGACTGGCTGGCTTGAAGTGGTCTGTGGCAGTATGTTCTCCGGTAAGACGGAAGAACTGATTCGTCGGTTGCGACGGGCAGAAATTGCCAATCAGGTGGTGCGGATTTTTAAGCCGGTGGTGGACAATCGCTACAGCGAAGAGGAAATTGTTTCCCATAACAAAAATGCGATTCCGTCCATCGCCGTTCGGGAAGCCCGGCAGATTCTTCACCTGTACGGAGATGCCGATGTGGTAGGCATTGATGAAGCGCAGTTTTTCGACATGGAGTTGGTCAATGTTGTTCGGGAATTGGCCAACAGCGGTATCAGGGTGGTCATCGCTGGGCTTGACATGAACTTTCGGGGAGAGCCTTTTGGTCCCATGCCGCATCTCATGGCGACAGCGGAATTTGTGACCAAAGTCCATGCAATTTGCCAACAGTGTGGAAGCCTCGCCAACTATTCCTATCGCTTTAGTCATGAAGACTCCACCATTCTGCTCGGAGAAAAAGATGCTTATCAGCCACTCTGCCGGAAATGTTATTACCTTGAGCAGGTAGAAAGCCATTCCTGACCCATTTCAACCCAAAGCAATGAAATCTTTTTTCTGGACTCTTTTGATCGCCATTAGCCTGACTGCCTGCGGTGGCGAACAAACCCATAATGCTTCTGCCCAGGCAGAAATGTCTGCCAATACCAATCCGGCCGCTGAAGGCTTCGATGCGACTGGCTCTGATTCTATGGCCATTGCCCTCGCAGATGAGGTCATGGAAGCCATGGGAGGACGGGAAGCCTGGGATCAAACCCGATACATTCACTGGAACTTCCTCGGTTTTCGGACTTTGACCTGGGACAAAATCGGTAAACGGGTGCGGATCGATATGCCGGAAACCGAAACCACCCTGATAACCAATTTGGAAACCCTGGAAGGCATGGCAAAGCAAAGAGGAGCCGTGGTAAGTGATCCGGATACCCTTTCTAAGTTGATGGAACAGGCCCGCAATGTTTGGATCAATGATTCTTATTGGCTGGTTTTGCCATTTAAATTGAAAGACAGTGGTGTAACCCTGACCTATCAGGGTATGGGAGAGATGCTGGACAGCACCCAGGCGCACATTCTGGAACTGACTTTTAAGAATGTCGGCAACACCCCACAGAATAAATATCAGGTGTGGATCCACCCCGAAACCAAACTGCTTTCACAGTGGTCTTACTACACCACCGCAGAAGACGCTGAACCGCGCTTTGTGATGCCTTGGAAAGACTATCAACAGTACGGGCAGATTCTGCTATCCGGAGACCGGGGGGCACGCAAACTGCCAGACATTCAAGTGGCAGATGAGATGCCGGAGACGCTTTTTACCGAATTGTAGTTTAAAGCAATTCACAGGCAGATCAGAACGTCTTGAAGCAGGGCCCTCATATAGTCCCTTGGTTTGTGATGGCTTTCTTCATCGGGGTCTTCTTCAAGCGGCGCACAATGTTCTTTTGGTACGGGTGGACACTTACCAAGTACGCAGCCATGGAACTCTCGAAACAGAATAACCCGCTGGCTGTCTTCACCAGGAAAGTGGGGAGAATTCGTCTCAGCACTGATTGAATAAATCCAATCCATCAGCTTATAAAGACGCTTCCCAAGAATTCCCGTGGTCTTAAAAACATATATACTGTTGTTCATCTTGACGTAGAAGCGATATTCCCAGTTACGCTGTGAATTTCTATACTTTTCAGCCGCTTTGATCTGATGGAAAAGTACAGCAGCCTGTTCGTTAATGGAGACAATAGGGAGTTTATGCCTTACTGCAAGGTAATTCAACATTTTTGTCAAGGAGAAGTCATGGCCAGTTGGTGAAACAATTGTCAGAAGGTCCTCCTCAACCTGATTGACGGCAGGGAAATTATGGGTAAGGCCTTTCGAGCTTAGAAGGACAAGCCGCCTCGGAAAGTGCAATGTGTGGCCTTTCTTCAGGCCTGCACTGAGCATGAATTCATGGGGCAGGAAAACGCCCAGGTCTTCAGAGATATCCAATTCTTGCACCTTTTCCCTCAATTCTGCACTTTCTGTGACGCGAAGACGCAATCTGATCTCTTTCGGGACAAATTCGTATTTCCCCTCCTCGTCTCTTTTTCCGAAGTTGAACCTAAGGGAGGTCTTATGGGGCATCCGTAAGATTTCCTCTTCATCCGGCATGACATGCTCATTGCCATGCTCTTCAATCAATTCCCGATAGTCAACGTCTGCGGGCAGGCGTTTGGCACCATTGAACCAGGGCGTGGTTCCTGGGATTTCATGATTGGGGCCTTTGAACACCTGATCCGTAAACAGCCCAAACACAATCACTACGAGGACTGCATTCAGCCCAAGCAGAGTCCTCTGGGCAGAAATATTTTGCTGTTGCATATATGTGAGATAGAGTTGTGTAACATTCCTAAGATGTGAAAAAATGTCATATCCCGAAAGTTTGGCTGTTGTTCAAAATACGAAGTCAAAACCGTCTGAGCTTGCTTTTGTGATTTTGATCAACTTTTAACAACCCTATCATGAAAAAACTATTGCTTTTGATTTTGCTGGCACTGATCCTTTGCATGTGCCAGAGTTGTACCAACAATGCGATCCAGCCAAAGTTCCTGGAAGGTGAGTGGCTGGTTGAGCGAGTCAATGGTGAAATCCTCGACTATGAACTGATTTTTAGATTTAGAGAAAGCGGTGATTTTACTTTTTGTGAAGATGGGAGTGATTGTGATTCTGGCTCATGGTTATGGGCCGTTGGAAAGCGAGAACTGACCATCCATACTGAAGACCTCTGTTTCCTGGTCGAGATTGACCTGCTATCTGAGTCAACTTTTGAAGCGACGTTCAGCAACGAAGGCGACCTAGACATCGTTGAAATGACGCGAAACTGAGGTGCTCAGTAACTACAAGAGGCACGCTGGCTGGAATGCCGGCGTGCCTCTCATTGATGGGTTCTGTTACTTGACGTCCCGTTAGAATGGATCCTGTGTCCCACGCTCAAACGGATCGTTCCCAATTTCGTCGATGACCTGGTCATAAGGAATCTCTTCTTTGGGGTCAGGACCATATTCGTTGGGTCCGTGATCGCCTTCGGTTACCATCAGGACCAGTAGCCAGATCCCACCAATCAAAGGAATCAGACCGACCAGCATCATCCAGCCGCTTTTGTTGGTGTCATGCAAACGACGAACTGCCACGGCGAGACCAGGGATGATGGTGCCGACGAGATAAATAAAATACAAAGCCATCGATGCGCCATCAGTTGGCTCTGCCAGTAGACCGCCAATGAAAGCAGTTGTGAAGGCCGCAATCATGTGGAAAAGGGTGAACATCCAGTATTCTTTTCTGCGGGCTCTTCCGTTGAAATCTGCATACTGTCTGAGAACTTTTAGGTACCACTCCATAATGAATGTGATTTGTGTGTGATGAAATCTAATTGTGCGAAAAATGTGTTATGTGTGCCATTAGGATTTGGCAAAGCATAGCAAATACGCAAATTTTTTCTCACCGTC
>JBCBZF010001144.1:0-2203 GCA_039815525.1 Bacteroidota bacterium
CAGCTGTACCGCGTAAAACCTTAGACCCACCTACTCCACCAGCCGCGACCGTACCAGGCAAGCTGGGATTCCATATCGCCGCCAGTGCAAGGATTCCCCCTTCAAGGGCTTCAATCCCCTGAAGGATCATACTACCGTAGCTTGTCTGACCTTTGTCGATGAAAAAGTGCGCAATGCTCCTGATAACCTTTAATCCGGCAAATGCTCCTGTCATGGCAACCAGGCTTTTGATCATCTCATTGTTGGCATCGGAGTACCAGGCGCCCAAGCCTACCGCCAGGGCACCTTCAGTGGCCTCAATTGCGCGTAGTGTCTTGGTCAGATATCCCATCCATTCCTTGATTTGATCCTGATGATCCGGATACTTCCCGACCAGGAAGGTTTCCAGCATCATGTTCAAACCGCGCAGGATTTTCCCTCCTCCGACGAAGAAGGTGGGAACCGCAGCGGAAGGGTTAGCGTGAAAACCAAGACTAGCTGCAATGGTGGTCAGAATCCCTTCACTCAAAACCAAAAAGCCAGATCCCATCTTGGTCCAGTAAGCCCAGTCAATTAACTGAGCCACATTCGCCTGCCCGCCAGCATAAAAACGTGCCTGTAAAGCATTTCCAGTTCGGTACATTTGCAATGCACCTTCATGATATCCTTGTGGCAAGCGGCCTTCCGGATACGACTGAGCAAACTGCTGAATAACCGGAATTGGCGACTGAGGATGCTGCTGAGCAAGTTTGGTAAGGGGAAAGGCGCTCAGACCTTTTCTGCCGCCTGACCCCGAAGCGGCATTGTAAAGATGCCGCTCCTTTTGGGACATACAATCCCCTGATGATTGCTTCATAAAGACAACAAACATTTGTGAATTCGTATGGCATTGGCCATCGAATCCTTTCAGTACATATGTTCGGTCTTGAGTTTCTCCCCAGAATTATCAGGACCGTTGATCTATCTGACGCTGCTATCTGGCAGCTTGATTTCCTTTGTCATCAGCCTCTTTTTCAAGGCTGGGATCATCATTCACAGGCATGCCGCCAATTTCAGTAGTTGGCTGGACCCGGCCTTCGCGTTGTTGAACGACATGCGTCAATTCATGCCCGAGCAACTGTTGTCCGGCCGAGGTTTGCGGTTTAAACTGACCAGGAGCAAAATGGATGTCACTACCCTGTGTATAGGCCAAGGCACCTACTTCCGGTGCTTTGGCAGAATTTGCATGAATCTTCACATCAGAAAAATCTGCATCCAGAGCGGATTCCATCTTGGTCTGAACCTGAGGAGGCATACCTCCCTCATGATTGGCCTGCCGTTGGACTGGCTCGATTTTACCCTGCATCATCTCTTCTTCTTCCATCAACTGAGACGTGAATTTTCCTTGTAGCATTTCCTCCTCATTCATCATCTGCGCACTAAATTTCCCTTGCAGCATATCTTCTTCTTCCACCATCTGGATTGAAGACTGGTTCGCCGCCAAATCGCGCGTGAATGTCATGCCATTGTCTGGTGGACGCTGACTGACTCCTTTAGATGATTGTCTCTGGGCCGCAGCGGTAAAACTACGTGCTTGATGATCTGGATGTTTATCTTTCATTCTCCCAAATGATTGATCACCTCAAAATATTGAACAATCGATTGAATCACAAGCCGCCCGGAGGAAAAATAAAGTTTTCTTTCCGGAGAGATGAAATGTTTCTTTATAATAAAAAAATACGTATCTTTGCCAACCGTTTGAGAACTGAAACCAGAAATCATGGCAAAGAAGAGCAAAGCAAATCGGATTCAGGTGATTCTGGAATGCACTGAGCACAAAGATTCAGGGCAGCCTGGAACTTCGCGCTACATCACCACCAAGAATCGTAAGAATACACCAAGCCGGATGGAATTGAAGAAATACAATCCTATCCTGAAAAAATATACCATCCACAAGGAGATCAAGTAAGCATCTTCCTAAAACCGAATCATCATGGCAAAGAAAACAGTAGCGGGATACCGCGACAAAAGTAAAAGCAAAGGCTTCACCAAAGTGGTTCGCTCTGTTAAGAACCCTGAGACTGGTGCTTACTACTTCAAAGAAGACATTGTCCCCAGTGACATGGTCAAAGAGTTTCTGAAGGACAACAAATAGTCTTTCGACAACAAAATTGAATTCGTTCGGCTGCAGAAGCATGCCGGACGTTTTTTTTTGCGTTATACCGAAAGGGAAACGCTTTGGAAA
>JBCBZF010000603.1:0-4533 GCA_039815525.1 Bacteroidota bacterium
CGAATCTTCAGCCGCAGTTTCGGTTTCGACTCAAACATCTGGGTCTGTATGCAGTACCGATTTTCTTTGTTTTAGAATGGGTATCCAATAGAGTGGGCCTACCTTTTCAGCTGTACAGTATCTTGGGGGGGAGTCTCTATTATACGACATTCTGGGTGCTGCTTTTCCTGGGGGGGAATCTCTTTTTCTCCATCATTTCCTTACAACTCATCCGAAACAATGGTATTCAGCATCCGAAACAAAAGCGGCAATTACGGTGGTTGAAGTGGGTTCTGTACAGCTTCATGGCTATGCTTGGGGTGGCAGTCATCATGATGATTGTTTTCGTATCACTCTGGACCTACACACTCTATTATGAGATCACGCTGTTGATCCTTTGTGAGGTATTTATCCTGATCATGATCTTCAATATGCTCCGCAATTCCGTTTTCCTGAAAGATCTTGGCCATCAGGAATATGCCAATTCTCAACGGGACCAAAGTTTTTTGGCTGGATTGTATGCACAATTTGAGACCTGTATGCAGGAAAAAACGCTCTATCGTGATTCAGGTCTTACCCTTGCTCAGTTATCAGAAGCCTGTAAGATCAGTGAACACCAATTGTCTCAGGTTTTCAGTCAGTACAAAGGCAGCAATTTCTATGATATGGTCAATCGATTTCGCCTTGATGAAGTTGAAAAAATGCTGCCTGATCCAGCTTTTCACCACCTGACCATCACGGCAGTTGCCCAGGAATGTGGCTTTCGATCCAAAGCGGCTTTTTACAATGCCTTCAGAAAACGTCACCAGATGACACCTTCTCAATGGCTCAAGAACCTGCAGGCTACTCGAGCCTGACCAGCCGAAGCAAGTCTTTGGCAACGGCAAGTTCGACCCCGGCAATATGAGCATTCAACTGACCAGCAATCAAATCAATGTCGTCGTTCTCTTCTTCTGACCATGTTTGACCGGAAGCGCGATACATCATGGCCTGCAAAGCAACGTCCGACATTTCAGCCAGTGCATACGACAACATAGAAACATCGGTCATCGCTGGTGAAGACTGGAAAGCAGGCCGCAGGGCCTGATGGTTGTCCCGCCAAATCGCCAGCTGGTTTTCGATTTCTCCTTTGTATAGCAAATGGACTGAATCTGCCAGATATCCATCCACCCAATGTTGAAACTGACGGGCAGTCCGGCTTTCAGGTCCCACTGCATCAACTACTGCTTCCATGGGTTGAAGGGTATTGAAACTAGCCGGCAAAAAACGTAGGCGTTCATAATACTTACACTCTTCCAGAAGGTCGAGAAAAGTATGTACCGCCGGGCTGACATCAGCGCCAAATATCAGGGTCCTTTTTCTCATCAAGCCCGCTTCAGAATTCAGTCCACGGTCTTGCAGTTGGTTTTCAAGCACAGCCAAACGACGGTACATGTCCGATTCATCAGTGGTCATATCTTTGGGAGACCAAAATTTTTCTGCAATCGCAGCCATACGGGGCCAAACCCGACTATGGACATTGACAGAGTCAATCACCTCCGACCACATACAGGCCTCTCCACCAATGATCATTTGCTGTAAACTATCAGTGAGTTCGGGAACCTTTTTGAGTTCTGGCGCTACGGTACCGGGAATATCATGCCCACCAATTTTGCGACCAGAAATCTGAAGACTGATCATGGCAAGGCTCACTTCTCCTTGCAATGAATCGCCAATCAATTTTGCGTGTAACTCCGCATTCCCAAAGCCTGATTCAAATGAAAAGTCCAGGCTCTCCCCTTCTCTTTCCATCTTTTCCACTGAAATCAAATTACCGCTGATATCCATTACCCCACGTAAATGATCGGGTGCCCCAAACACTGTTAGATTTCCTTTCATCTGATTTTCACGCACTTGTAAATCGATGGCATAATTCTCCCAAATACTGTCAGGTTCAATATTGACGCCGCCAGGTACAACCTCTGGATCGATTCCGTAGTGATGGCCAGCTGACAATTTATGATCCAGGTAAAACCCATTGGATAAAATGGCAGGATGGCCTTTTTCAGCGGCTTCGAGGAGGGTCAGATGATTGCGCCATACCTGGATAGGGACGCCTTCATGTAAGTCAGGATGCAGAATCTCATCCCATCCCATCAGAATTTTGCCATGCTGCTCAACCAATTTGACCAATCTGCGATTGAAATAGGCCTGCAAATCTTTTTCATCCCCCAGACCATTGCTGCGCTTAAACATCTGTATGCCCTCTGTCTGTTGCCAGTGAGCAGGGTTGACTTCATCCCCGCCAATGTGGAAATAAGGATCAGGGAACAGTTCGGCCATTTCTCCGATCAATTGGTCAAGAAACACATATACGGCTTCCCGGCTGGGGTCCAGGGCCGCTTCATGAATACCAAACCGATGGCTCACTTCATAGGGTCCGGGCTGACTGGCCAATTCCGGGTGGCCGACCAACCAACTGCTCACATGACCAGGCATATCAATTTCAGGAATGACCCGAATGCCCCGATCGGCAGCATAAGCAACCAATTCTGCCATTTCTTCCTGCCGGTAGTACATTCCATCAGAACCAGCTTCATGAAGCTGGGGAAAAAGCTTACTTTCAATCCGAAATCCCTGATCATCTGTCAAATGAAGGTGGAGGACATTGGCTTTGACAAGTGCCATGCCGTCGATGGTCTTCCGAATAGTCGATACTGGCAAAAAGTGACGGCTGGCATCCAGCATCAGGCCACGCCACGAATAGCGGGGCTGATCCTCCATCCTTAGTTCTCTCAGGTACAAACCCTTTTCATCTTCATCCACCAACTGCCGAAGGCTTTCCAGCGCATACATCATTCCATACTGATTTGCGGCAACGATCTTTAGTCCTTCTTCATCAACAGATACTTGATAGGATTCATCCATATTAGGTTGAGGCACAGAAGGAGCCAGGGAATCGATACGGATATCCAGCGGTAATTTGGGGCCAGCCTGGCCATTTTTTTCCAACCAGTCCACAAAGCGATTCAATGCTCTGACCGCCTGCGGATGTTGGGGAGCATCCAGCAAATTGAGGGCGTTACCCAGGCGGATGGTATCTTCTCCAAACAAGAGTTTAGCGGGTAAAGGCATGATTTCGAGCGCCTCACGATCGCTTTCACTGATTGGAGCCGGAGGTTTTTGTAGAAAAAGGTAGAGTCCAATTGCACCGCCGCCCCCCAGCAGCAGTATCCCCCCTAGGAGGATTAGCAAAAATTTCTTCATCTA
The DNA here is from genome assembly GCA_039815525.1 of Bacteroidota bacterium. Lineage (GTDB taxonomy): Bacteria > Bacteroidota > Bacteroidia > J057 > J057 > JBCAWW01. The sequence goes on from JBCBZF010000603.1 coordinate 3,229, forward strand.
TTGAGTATCTATCTGTCTATTCTCAAATCAAAGATTGAGCCAATAGGTCAATTTTGCAATTATGGCGCGATTTCTCACCGCAAGATTTAACCCATCAGGCGAATAATTGTCGGTATACACCAGAAAAAAATCAGATACAGGCTTGTAGCGCCACTGGAAACGGGTATTGATGTTGAGATTGTTGAGCTGATTATTATACTGAATGAAAGTAGAAAGAAAAATATTGCGGGTAAAGGTGAGCTCAATCCGTGGGCCGATCAGAAACAAATTGACAGTGGTGTCCTGTCCTGTCAACAGATTGGGGAGACGAATCTGATTATAATCATACCCAATGGCCAGGGTCCCAAAGGGCTGAATACGATAGGTCAAACGCCCTGACAAACCATAACGGCTGCCGTTGAAGTATTCTCCAGCATTGGCCCGGGTAAAGAAATTGAAGACTTTTCGGCGATCCGAATTATAGGAAGCCGACACATTCATATAATTGTAAGCACTCCCTTCTGGTAATGGGGTCAGACCACTGCGTGATGGATCAAATTCTGAAAACAAAAAGGTGTAATCCTGATTCAGATTGACATTCAGGCGGGCGGTATTGGTAAAATTGATTTCGTATCGCAGGCGAATACGTTGATCAGTCCGGCTAAAGGTGGAATCAGTCGTAATCAACGAATAACTCAAGGCCGGTCCGTGCAGATTGATTGCGCCTTTCTTGGGATAGAAAAACAGGCGAGCTTCCGGATTGACATTCATAAAACCACGTCTTGGAACAAAACCCGTGGCCGCCTCAAAACCACCGCCTACCAAACTCTGTTCGAATGATAGTTGATACCCCCTAACAGTGTAAGAAATTCTAGCCCCTTGAGAAAATGGTCTTTTTTCCTGCTGGTCTGAAAAACTGCGGTGATAGAAAAACTTTCCGGACCAACGATTGTCTGCTGAGGCAAGATTATAATCCAGTCCCACCACCCGATTGTAGATTGACGGTGAGCCAATGGCAAACTCTCCGGTTTCATTGCGGAGGTTTTGGCGATTGACAAAAAAGGCAGACACAAAAGAGCGTTTAAACACCTGTCGTTGCAGCACCCCGACGGTATTGTTGATCACCGGTTGATTGATGTCTGGCAAAGCTGCGGTTTGCATGTTGAGAAAGCCGACCCGCACCAGATCATTGATTTTACCACTGATCCGCACCCCATAATCAATCGGATTCTGCACATTCTGACCGGTTGAGGTATCTCTGGCCACACCGATACGGCGGGAAAAAAATGGGCGAATTCGGTCTGTCCCCAGATTGGCAAAGAGGTC
>JBCBZF010000655.1:0-4211 GCA_039815525.1 Bacteroidota bacterium
AACAGCTGAAATACTCAACTTACCCGCTGGTACCGTCCTGTCAAGATTGGCACGTGGCCAGAAGAAACTAAAAAAGATTTTGATTCACATGGACCCAATGTTGAAAACAGATGAGTGAGCAGATATATATATTATGCCAGCAGTATCTGGACGAAGAATTGTCTGAATCGGATCGTTTCGCATTTGAAACCCGCCTCAAGGCTGAATCTGATTTAAGTGAGACACTGGCCGAAATCAGAAGACAGCGAGCTTTTCTCGCCAAGCCGGGATTAGATTTTTCCGAAGGCTTTGAGGAACGAGTCATGCAAAAAATCCTCACTCAGTCTCCTGTATCCCGCACCATTTATCCGCAGCTTTTTTCCGCGTTTCAACGGCTGGTGTTACCCGCAGCCGCAGTGGTTGTACTCTTCATTCTTTTCAGTCTTTTTTCGACCAATACGTCAGACTTAAGCCTCGATACGCTCGCTGGTATCGGAGAACTTTCCCAGTACGACCTGGAACAAGCGGTCATTGTCCCACTTCATCCTTATTGATCATGAGTGAACGCATAAAATCATATATTCTGATCTTTTCAACCCTTGCAGTTGGCTTTGTCATGGGTTTTCTATTCAATGGCTACTGGGTTCAACAAAAGGTCAGAAGCATGCATCAACGCAATACCAGTGGGGGATTCATGTACTTCCTTGAGACAGAATTGGCGCTTACAGAAACCCAAAGGGAGGCGATTCAACCCATTCTTGACCAACATCTTCCCGCAATGCGACAACACTTCCAGGAATTAAGAAAACGAAGAGAGGAAGGCATGCAAAATATGCGGACGGCCATTTACCCAATTTTAGATTCAGAACAAAAATCGAAACTTGAAGCTCATTTTCAGCGTATGGAACGTGCCAGGAAGCATTTTCAGCACCGTGGGAAAATGCCCAAAGGTCCGCCCCCAAGATAGCCCTCACAGACCCACACATGTATCGAACCATCTTCCCCCTCATCGGACTTCTGATCAGCTTTCAATTTAATCAGGCCCAGTCAGAACAGGCTTTTTCCCTCTATGGAGAAGAGGAGCCATTGAAAGTTGAGCTGCGATTTGACTTCAAAAAATTCGTCAAAGAAAAATTCAAGGATAAATATCAGAATGCCGAAATGACCGTCTATCTCAAAGACGGGATGGTTACGCATGACACCATTCGGATCAAGGCCAGAGGCAATTTTCGGCGCCGGTATTGCTCCCTCCCACCCATTAAACTCAATTTCAAAAAAGCCGAATTTTCAGTTGATGCGCTGAATCAGTTGGAGAAAGTGAAATTGGTTACTACCTGCCGCTACCAAAAAGACTATCAGCAGTATCTCTATAAAGAGTTTTTGGCCTATAAACTCTACAACGAACTCACGCCATTAAGTTTTCGGGTTCGGCTGGTAGATTTGACTTTTATTGACAGCGAAGGCAAAAAGAAGACCTTTACACAGCGTGGTTTTATCATTGAAGAGATTGATGCCCTGGCCAGGAGATTCGAAGGGGTTGAGTTCGAGCCACCCAAAATCCATTCTGAACAAACAGACCGTAAGCAGATGACGCTGGTTGCCATGTACCAGTATATGATTGGCAATACGGATTGGGCAGTGGGAAATCTCCACAATATTAAACTCATCAAAACTTTCACCGACGGGCGAGATTATATCTTTAGCATTCCTTACGACTTTGACTATTCGGGTTTAGTCAATGCGACTTATGCCATTCCCAATCCCCAATGGGGCATAGAAAATGTTCGTCAAAGGCGCTATCAGGGCTATCAACGCTCAATGGACGAATTTGATACCACCCGAGAATTATTTTTCGACAAAAAAGCCATACTGGAGGGCATCGTCAGCGATTTTCCCTACCTCAACGAACGGAATCGCAAAGAGATGGCAGCTTATCTGGATGAGTTTTTTGCCACCCTTCGCAATGATCGTCTGTTTAGGGTTCAGATTGTAGAACTGGCGCGGGAAATTCCTATTCAGCTTCGAAACAATCGATAAGTCTAATTTTGAAAGCTTGGCTTTGATTTGGTCAGTTGCGCCTGAAAAGCCTGCTGTACATCATCAGATAGAATCATGGCAGCATTCCAGGTGGCTACATAGTTTAGGCCATCACTGATAGAGCGGTCCCGGGAATAATTCATCACTTCCTTGGTTCCACGCATCGCCAGGGGCGATTTGGCAGCAATGGTTTCTGCGAGTGCCATCACCCCTTGCAACATGCTTTCACGGTCGGCGAATACCCGATTCACAAGACCGAGTTTCTGTGCCTCTGGCCCGGATACCTTACGGCCGGTAAAAGCCAATTCACGCGCCATGGGTTCCCCCACAAAAGCAGGCAACCTTTGTAAGGTTCCAAGGTCTGCCACAATGCCCATGTCGATCTCCTTGACCTGGAAATAGGCTTGCTCCGTGCAATAATTCATGTCGCAGGCGGTGATAATATCAATGCCTGCCCCGATACAACCATTGTCAACGGCCGTCAGAACTGGCTTGCGACAATCAACAATCGCATTGATGGGTGCCTGCAAACCATGGAGTATATGACGTCTCAGCTTTTCACGCCGACGACCTTCATCCATTCCTTGATCTGATTGGGCCACTGAGATAAACAGACTTAGGTCAATTCCAGCGCAGAAGTGTTTGCCTTCTCCACTCAGCACCACAACCCGGACATCGTCATTGACATCGAGTTCTTCAAATATGCGTTTCATCTCATCCCAGGCCAATTGATTCAGGGAATTGGCTTTATCCGGACGGTTGAATCGAAGGTCTGCAATATGATTCTGAATGTTGAGCGAGTAGGTTTGATAAGACATATGAAGTAAGGTTTGGTTCAAAGACTACAGACGGGCGGCCAGCACACAGGGAAGCCTGAAAGCCTGCCATTCTCCAGTTTGGGCATTGCTTACTTCAAACTGAATAATGTAAATCCCAATATCGGCTTTTGTCCCTTTATCATCAGCACCATCCCAGAAAAAGGTTCCCTCTTGTGGGCTGGTCAAAATATTTTGTACCAGGGTGCGGACCAGACGGCCGCGTGCATCCAGCACATTAATCCGGACATTTCCACCAGGAAAATCCAGATTGTATTGAATGGCAATGACATCATCAACGCCATCATCATCCGGAGAAAAAGTTTCCGGTTCAAGGCGCACTGCCGAAGGACTTTCGCTAAGTTCCAGAATTTGTGAATTGGCATAGCCAGGCGTCCCATAATTGACAGATGCCGCGGCCGAATGCCAATTGTCATTCTGCGCAGCAGGAACCTGTAGCGAGATTCTCTCCAGAGAAACACCATCATCATCCACAAGGGTGGGAAAATGAAAATCATCCAGGTAGGCGAATTTATCGAGGACACTTCCGTTCAAATCGAATATCACACATACCCCTTCCCGATCATCATAACTGGGAAAATCATCGGTTTCTAAAAACAAAGCGGATGGAGGCGGGAAATAAATTTGTTTTTGAATCGCAACATCGCGGGTCAGACATAGAATATCTCCCGGCAACATCAGGCGGCTTTCTTCGGAGATGCTGTTGTCATTGAAAATGGAATCATTGCCCACAAACCCTTCTCCGATTCGAAGTTGTGAAAGATCAATGATCTGGTCTGACACATTGGTGATTTCGACATAATCCTGCCCACCGGTAAGTGGATTGAAAAGGATTTCATTGATCAGGACATCACCTGGTTCAGGAATTCCAGGTAAGCCAATCTGCAAGGTAGTATCCAATGGATTGCCACTACAATCCAGCAGTCCCTGAATACGCAGGGTATATATGGTTGCAGGCGCCAGACTTTGATCAAAGGTAAGCTGAACTTCCTGCAACAGCGGTGCCAGTGATTGGCTAATCAAGGGATTCCCGATGTTCTGGTCAATGTCATAGGCATTGGTAGATTCCAGCGAGCTTTCATCCATTTGTTCAGAAAAGACGATCGCAATCTGGAAATCACTCAGGACTTTCAGCTGTTGAATGCTGGGCCGTCCACGGTCAGTATAATTTCCCAAAATGCTATTTTCCCGCCCAGGGCTTCAACCACTAGGATCGTCCGAAGCCCGCCAGTTGAGGGATTGATTACAGCCAAGAAAATCTGGATCTATTCGCTCCAGGCTATAGCCACCGGTTTTTTTATCGACATCCCTATACCAGCTATCATCGTAGTAAACCTCATCCAAAGGCGCAAAAAAGGG
>JBCBZF010000960.1:0-2843 GCA_039815525.1 Bacteroidota bacterium
CGAACTGGGAGATATACCAGGCGGTACCACCAAACTGGTACAGGTGGGCATTGCTTCAACTGATTCACTGGAAAAAGGAACTGCCAGCCTCATCTTTTATGTCGGCGAGCAAGGCGAAGAATCCGAAAATATTTCGGTGGTCTTTGCCGTAGGTACTGCCCAGAAGTAGGGCTGGAGGTATTTTCCTGATTGACAAAAGCATATCCCCCATCACACTGGAATGGTGTTTTCGTCCTGTCGTTTTGTAAAACGATACAACGCGCGCAAACCCAACATTTAGCATAGAAAAAACACTACGATCCCGGCTGATCTCCCTTTAGTTTTTTGAGCATATCCAGAGCGGCTTGAATGTCATCTGCCTGTTTGTTTTGGCCTTTTGTTGCGGGGGGCGCCTGAGGGATGATGCTAAAAGGATAATGCGCATGTTTGGTCGCGGTGATCTCCACCGTCTGGCCCCTCATCAAAGGAGGGAAATTTAGGAAATCAATGAATTCTATGCTGTGTTTCCCCTGAAAAGGGGGCGAGATTTTTACTTCAATCTCTGGCAGGTCAGCATCTCTTTTGTGGACGACATCACGTACCCTGGTCTGAAAGGTGAGTACTTCTTCTTCCTCCAGATCTTTGCGGATTTTGAAGTAGCGATAGGACGTGAAAAAGTAAAGCAGCAACAAAGCAGCAATCGCTAAAACACCCAGGAGCACATAAGGGAAACCGATCAAATCGATCAGACTGGCGCTGGGATCAGATACACGGCTGGCATTACGATGGGGAATCAGGCCACTGGGAATGAAGGAGAGGATCAGCATAAAGGCCGGAATCCCCAAACCCCATTTATAGCTTGTCATCTCAATTTGGGCTTTGTAGTCAGCCAACTGTTCTCTTTGGTGAGAGGTAAAAGGCATAAATGTTGATGTGATATGGATGTGTTTTGCAGGCAGTTTGTTGCCTGAAAGTGTTTCATGGAATAGGTTCGCTACACAATATAGAGAAAAAAATAACGGCTTCAGACCGAAGCCCAAAGCCGTATCATTTTGTAAGTGAATCGTCGCTACCAACTTACCAAAACCGGTACCATCACACGGTCCCAGGCAAGAATCAGATTGCTGCCACCTTCGGTTTTGTCGAAGGTAATGGTGAAGGCTTCAATTTCGTCTGCGGTTTGCTTCGGAGACGCTTTAACCCGGAGCAGATCATGGCCATCCTGATAAGAATAGGCACCCCACTGATTGAGGTCCGTATTGAGAATGACAGTCCATTCTTCTTCTCCAGCAATGGTAAAGAGTGAATAGGTGCCGGCTTTTACTTCTTTTCCGCCAAACTTGACGTCTTGGAAAAAGGTGATTTCAGTGGCTTCATTGGCGCCGGTCCGCCATACTTTTCCTTCTGGAATGAGGCCTCCCATGACTTCACGTCCCTTTTTCTGCGGGCGGCTGTATACCACTTTGGCCACGGCTTTCCGGTCTCCGCTGCGGAGATATGCGATGTCAGCCGGGCTTTTGTCAAGGCCGGGAAACTTCTGGGCAAATAAACCATCAGAGGCCAGCATGAAGAATGCCAGGGCCATCACGGAGATTCGAATCATTGATTGCATAGGTCTGGGTTTTGTAAATAGGAATGAATAGAATGGTAATTTGTCTCAAAATAACGTTCCTTTAAGACAGATGTTCCTGTCTTTCGCCAGACAATTATGCATCTTTTCCAAATTGTGCAAGCCTGACCAACATATCCATTTCCCTCCGTTTTACGTAAGCTCTCCTCAATATGGATATCAATCACCTGGAACTCACCCGCGCCCGTGAAGCGCGCGCAGCCATCGAAAGGCTCTACATCGAAATGCGTCACCTCTTCAATAGTGGTGAATATCGCCGCCCTGGCACCGCTGGAGAGGTTCTGACCGAAGCTTTATTAACGCTCAGCCCGGAAATATATGGTTCCATGGGTGATCCCAATAAAGTCGAACTGGCAGGTTTGGTCTATGTCATGGATCGTCTGCCAAGAGGTATTGAAGAATGTAGCCGTATCCAATTGATTTCAGGGGAAGGCTACGCTGACTCTGAGTTTGATGTCATCATCCCCGCCAAACGCCGTCGCAATTGCTATCGGATTGATGAAGACCAGATGTTCATCGAGGTGACCAGAGGGCGGAGTGAAATCTATGACATCCTGACCCATTTGACCTTTATGTTCATGGAGGCCGAAAAAATCAAGGCCCACGTTTTGGATGAGGAAGGTGAGCTGAGCTATGAATGGCTCAAATTGGGGAAAATCATTGAAGGTGAAGCGGAAATTGATGAGAACAACCAGGAGGTGGCCATCACCTATCTGAGCACCATTCTGGGGCGGACCTTTGAAGAAACCCTTTCGGCTTACAAAACCCTGGAGCGTAACGCCTACGACAACAATGGGCTGTTTCAGATTGTCTATCACCTCGGAAGAATTGCCATCGAAGAAGAAATAGATGGCAGAGAAAGGCGCATTTCTTTCTCGCCAACCCTTCGTGAGCGCATTGGCCATCATATTTATGGAGAGCGTTGGGCCAGCCAGATCAAGCAGTTTTTGTTCGAGAAACAACTATTTGATCGCCCTTTGCACATCATCAGCGCCAATCTGCACAGCGTCATGAACAGCTTTTTTGCCTATCCGGCTCTCAAAAAGCGTTTTGGTCGCAAGGTGAAAATCGAAGAACTAGCCATGCAACTTAGCCAGCCGGAAAACGGAAATTACCGTAGATCTGTGCAGGAGTATGCGCAGTCGCATGGCATGTATACCCTCGACGATCCGACCGGTACCAATATCTCCGTCCAGATTTTTGATACGGCGCAGCTAGATTGGGAAGATGTTTC
>JBCBZF010000124.1:0-9640 GCA_039815525.1 Bacteroidota bacterium
GAATTCTATTGGAGCCGGAGTCGCATCCTGGAAAAACTCAATTCTCTTCCCGTGGGATTGCTGCCGGAAAGCGCCCAGCCTACGCTGGGACCTGATGCAACCGCACTGGGACAAATTTTCTGGTATACACTGGAGGGACGGGATTCAGCTGGGAATCCGACCGGTGGCTGGAATCCACAGGAATTACGTAGCATCCAGGATTTCTATGTTCGCTATGGGCTGGCGGCTACGGAAGGCGTATCTGAGGTTGCATCCATTGGCGGCTTTGTGCAGGAATATCAGGTAGATGTTGATCCTGATGCGATGAAGACCTATGCCATCAGCCTGGACGACGTGATGCAGGCGATTCGTGCTAGCAATCTGGATGTCGGTGCACAGACGATTGAGATCAATTTGGCTGAATATTTTGTGCGTGGGCTGGGCTATGTGGAAAAGGTGGAGGACATTGAAAGAAGCGTGGTGCGGAGCAATGGGAATGTACCGATTCGGATCGGAGACATTGCCAGGGTTCACCTTGGACCTGCTACCCGCAGGGGGGTGCTAGATAAATCGGGTGCCGAAGTGGTAGGCGGGGTCGTGGTGGCCAGATATGGGGCCAACCCATTGACCGTGATCCAACAGCTAAAAAACCGGATCAATGAGCTTCAAGCAGGTCTTCCTTCCAAAACACTGGCTGATGGCACTTTTTCCCAGGTTTCCATTGTCCCATTCTATGACCGGACGCAGCTGATCAAAGAAACCATCGGTACGCTGGAAGAGGCCCTGAGCCTTGAAATTCTCATCACCATCATTGTGGTCATTTTGATGCTCCTCAATTTGCGGGCAAGTATTTTGGTGAGCAGTACCCTGCCGGTTGCGGTGTTGATGTGTTTCATCGCGATGCGCTATCTGGGGGTGGATGCCAATATCGTTGCATTGTCTGGTATTGCCATTGCGATTGGGACCATGGTCGATATGGGAATTGTCATGGCAGAAAGCATGGTGAAACGTCTGAATGAGGCCCCAGCAGGCGAAAGTCAACTCGAAAGCGTCTATCTGGCAACAAAAGAAGTGGCTTCTGCAATTCTGACGGCGGTGGCCACGACGGTGATCAGTTTTTTGCCTGTATTCACAATGGAGGCGGCTGAGGGCAAATTGTTCCGTCCATTGGCCTACACCAAAACCTTCGCCCTGATCGCCTCCATCATTGTGGCCATCACCATTCTCCCACCATTGGCCCATAGCTTGTTTTCCATCCAGATTCGTCAAAGCCTTCTGCGACTGATACTCAACGGAGGCGTGATGCTTGCGGGGCTGATCCTGATGTTTTTTCATCCTCTGGCCTGGCTCATTGCTTTGGTGGGTACCTTGGGCATCATCCACATCTGGCTGGAAGCACAGAGAAAGGATTGGTTAGCACGATTTGACTGGATAAAAAGTATGCTCTATGCTTTGGTCGTTGGCTCTTTCCTGACCAATATCTGGATGCCCCTCGGCGTGAAGCAATCCCTGTTCAGCAATTATGTATTTGTCTGCCTCATTGTTGGGGTCCTGATTGGGTTCTTCTATTTGGTCATCCACTACTATGCGGTCATGCTGCGTCTGGTATTGCGAGCCAAATTGATCTTCCTGTTTGTGATCGTACTTCTGGTTTATCAGGGCTTTCGGGTATTTCAGCAAACGGGTGAGGAATTCATGCCTGCTCTTGATGAAGGCTCTTTTCTACTCATGCCTTCGGCCATGCCACATGCGGGTATGCAGGAAAATATCAAGAACTTACGTCTGCTGGACATGGCTGTAACCTCTATTCCAGAAGTCGAAACCGTTGTTGGGAAAGCCGGACGGGTCGAAAGTGCCCTTGATCCGGCCCCAATGTCCATGTATGAGAATGTGATTCTGTACAAATCCGAATACAAAACCAATGCGGATGGCAAAAGGCTTCGCTTTGCCTTCAATACCGATGATGAAGAATATATCCGTGATGGAAAAGGGAAGCTCATCCCTGATGCCAATGGACGGTATTTTCGGCAGTGGCGCGATCATATTCACAGTCCGGATGATATTTGGGAAGAAATTTCCAGGGTGAGCAAACTGCCAGGGGTTACCTCTGCGCCTAAACTTCAGCCCATCGAGACAAGATTGGTGATGTTACAGACAGGTATGCGGGCCCCTATGGGCATAAAGGTCAAGGGGACGGATCTGCAAACAATTGAAGCTTTTGGGCTGGAATTGGAAAAAGCTTTGAAGAAGGTAAAGGGGGTGAAAGAGGCGGCCGTCTTCGCAGATCGGATCGTAGGAAAACCCTACCTTCTGCTGGACATAGACAGGGATGCAATCAGTCGACACGGCCTGTCAGTTGAAGCGGTTCAGCTCCATATTCAGGCCGCGATTGGGGGCATGAGCATGAGCACGACCGTGGAAGGTCGGGAACGATATGGGATTCGGGTTCGCTATCCCCGGGAGTTACGAGATGGGCCTGAAATACTCAAACGGATCTTACTCCCTTCTTCGGGTGGTGGCCAGATTCCCTTAGGTGAATTGGTTCAGATTCGATACGAACAAGGCCCACAATCGATTAAAAGTGAAGATGGCTTTCTCTTAGGGTATGTATTGTTTGATAAGGCAAATGACTATTCTGAACTGGAAGTGGTCAAGGCAGCACAGCGCTTTCTGGCAAGTCAAATCAAGTCCGGCCAACTCACAGTACCGGAGGGAATCAGTTACCGCTTTGCCGGTCATTACGAACAACAAATGCGGGCCAATAAGCGTCTACGCCTCGTTATTCCCGTTTCTCTCATTCTCATTTTCCTGATTTTATACCTCCAGTTTCGGTCTGTTGCAATCTCTCTCATGGTATTCACTGGTGTGTTCATTGCTTTCTCCGGTGGCTTTATGATGATTGGGTTGTATGGTCAAAGTTGGTTTCTCGATTTCAGTCTGTTCGGGACCAATATGCGGGATCTGTTTCAAGTCGGTTCCATGAATCTGAGTGTAGCTGTCTGGGTTGGTTTCCTGGCCTTGTTTGGTATCGCGACCGACGATGGTGTATTGGTCGCTACTTTTTTGCGGCAAAGTTTCGGTGCGGCCAATCCCAAAAATATCCACGAGATCCGTGATGCCGTGGTAGCGGGTGGATTGCGGCGGGTGAGACCTGCCATGATGACCAGTGCAACCACCATTCTTGCCCTTCTTCCCATCCTGACTTCTACCGGAAGAGGGGCAGACATGATGCTCCCGATGGCGATCCCTGTGTTTGGCGGGATGCTCCTCCAAACATTCAGCATGTTTACAGTGCCAGTGCTGTTTGCCTGGTGGAAAGAAATTCAATTGTCCATCTCAAAACGCATTTCCTCATGAAATATATCTACATAAGCCTTCTGCTGATCAGCTCCGCTATCTGTTTGGGGCAAAGTCCTGAAGCTTTATTTGAGATTTCGCTGAATGCGCATCCGGAACTCAAAGCCTTACAGGCAGAGTATGAAGCAGATCTCTATCAGATCCCACAGGCCGATCGTCTGCCTGATCCTGAAATTGGTCTGGGAATTTTTGTCCTGCCAGTAGAAACCCGATTGGGGGCGCAAAACCTGCGACTCAGCTTGCAGCAGCGCCTGCCGTGGTTTGGTACCCGCCAATCACAACGCGATCTGGCAGAAGCCTCGGTGCACACGCATTTGCATCACATTGTCCAACGGAAAATGGATATCCTCTATACCTTGCGCAAGGACTGGCTGCAACTGTATGAGGTAAGGGCGCAGGAAAAAATTTTACGAAAAAACCGTGAACTGCTTCTATCACTTCAGACAGTGGCCGAAGGGAAATTGGCCGCTGGAGGCGAAATGGTCGATGTACTTCGGGTAGAGAGGGCCATACAAAAATTGGATCATCGCCTGCGAAAATTGCCTTTGCAGGCGGAAAAGCTGAAAATTCGTATCAATCAGTTGCTCAATCGTCCCCTGGACGAGCCGATCCAATTGGCTGATCGACTCGACTTTGTCGAGCCTGATGTTGAACAGGACAGCTTACTGGCATTGATCGAGGCCGGACACCCGATGCTCCATCATTTGCATGGCCAGACCGCTGTCAGTGAAGCCAGATTGCGCCTCAACGAAAAAGAAGGGAAACCCCATCTGGGCTTTGGCGTCGAATATATCAATGTGAGCAGCCGGACTGATGCCTTCCCCACCAATAACGGAAGAGATATCGTACAACTACGGGCCATGTTCTCCTTGCCACTGGATCGGACATCTTTCCGGGCCAAAGCCACAGAAGAAAGCCTTAGAATGGAGGCACTCGCCTATCAAAAGGAAAATCTACGATCCCTCTTCAGAAGCCATATTCAACAGGGATATGCTGACTGGAACATCGCCCGTTCAGAGCTTCGCTTAGCCAAAGCAGAAATGGAAAACCTGAACATCGCTATTTCCACCCTGGAAAAAGATTACCGCCCGACCACCAACACTTTCGATGAATGGCTCAAGCTGTCTGTGGAAAGGTCTGAAGTGGAAATACAGGCACTTCAAGCCATCATTGCCAGCCATTTGGCCAGAGCGAACCTCCAGCATTTTATCCCCCTTCAAACCAACTGATTATGTCTACGAACAATATATTTGCAGGTAAAAACCGACAATTGGGACTAGGGGCTGTCTTGCTCTTCCTCGTTGGTCTGGGGTGTGGGTATGTTTTGTTTCACGAAACGCCTGCCCCTGATCATGAAAACCATATCCATCCAGAAGATGGCGCCGTATGGACCTGTTCCATGCATCCAAACGTACGGCAGCATGAACCGGGAGACTGTCCCATTTGTGGGATGACTCTGACACAATTAGACCAACAAACCAAGGATGATCCGACACTCTTGACCATGACAGAGGAAGCTATCAAACTCGCTCAAGTTGAAACCATGGTCATAGGTGAATCGCAGCAACATGCAACTTCCCTGATGTTGTCCGGGAAGATTCAGGCTGATGAAAGACGAGCGGCCAGTCAGGGGGCTCATTTTTCTGGACGGATTGAAAAGTTGTTTGTGAGTTTTGAGGGAGAAAAAGTGCGAAAGGGGCAGAAAATTGCTCGTCTGTATTCTCCAGACTTTATCAACGCCCAGCAAGAGTTATTGCAGGCCCTGAAACTAAAAGATAAAATGCCGAAATTATATACGGCAGCACGACAGAAACTGAGCGCCTGGAAGTTGACAGCAGGTCAGCTTGACCAGATCGAGCGCGCACAGAGCCCGCAGGAAAATATTGATATTTATGCAGATGTAAATGGTGTTGTGACCCAGCGCAAAGTAGCGGTTGGTGATTATGTGCAGCAAGGAGAAGTGATGTTTGCCCTCATCAGCCTGGATCGTTTATGGGTCGTCTTTGATGCCTATGAAGAAGATTTATCCTCCCTCCAAGTAGGAGACCCGATTAGTTTCTCCACCCCGGCTTTGGCTGGCAAAACTTTTCAGACATCTATCTCCTTCATTGATCCGGTCATTGACCCACAGACGCGGGTGGCGGCGGTGCGGGCTGAAATTGTCAACCGTGGCCAGCTACTGAAGCCAGAGATGTTTGTGAAAGGGAAATTACAAAGCCCTGCTGCAGAGATGTCTCAATTGGTGGTGCCATCTTCGGCGGTTTTATGGACAGGTAAGCGGTCTGTTGTCTATGTGAAAGAACCCGAAGCAAGCGTTCCCAGCTTCCGCTATCGGGCAGTTGTGTTGGGAGAACGCATGGGAAATGATTATGCAGTTGAGGAGGGCTTACAAGTGGGTGATGAAGTGGTGAGCCAGGGTAGCTTTGCCATAGATGCAGCCGCCCAACTCAACAATTACAGCTCCATGATCAACGGTCTGATTGAAACAGGCTCTTCGATGCCCAGACCGGAGAGAATGGTATCTGACACAATGATGCAGAGCCCAGAGGCTTTTCAGCGACAATTGGGGGCATTGGCTTTGGACTACATGCAGGTGAAAGATGCTTTGGTCTTATCGGATCCAACCCTGACACAAGAGAAGAGTCGGATTTTTCTGGAAAAAATCAATGAGCCGGATGCTGAAATGTTGGCAGGAGAGGCACGCGCATTTTGGCAACAACAGCAATCGGCCATACGGCAGCATGCTCAGAAAATCAGCCAGATCGAAGATGTCGAGGCGCAGCGAGAACAATTTTACTTCCTGTCCGAAGCACTGATTCAAAGTCTCAAGACCCTGGGCGTGAAAAGTGAAGGCCTTTTTATTCAATATTGCCCTATGGCATTGAGCGATCAAGGAGCCGAATGGCTCAGTCGCGAGGAAGAAATCCGCAATCCCTATTTTGGTGATCGGATGTTGAGCTGTGGAACGGTGGAGGGAGAGTTGTAGGGCCTGATAGATTTGTCCCAAATTTTTGCTACCTATTTATTAAAAGTTTAGGGAAGGAGTTCACTGAGGGATGGATCTATTGACGATAAGAATATGAAACGCTGGCTGATTCGCATTTTTCTGATATTACTGGTCCTGTTTGCCGTGATTGCTTTCTGGATGTATACGCATACCTGGGACCGCTTCCCTGGATATGAAGTCGATGTATCCATTGCCCCCCGCCAGCCGAAGACCTTGCAGATTGGTTTTGCCAAAAGATCGATTACGCCGGAAATCACCGAAACCTGGACTGATGTGAACGGCGATGCAGTGTTTAATCCTGATGATGGCGATACCTATCAGGACGTCAACGGAAATGGCCAGTTTGATGCGGTCTGGATGGCTGGCTTTCATCAGGGGCGAGCGGCCAATGGTATACATGATTCGATATGGGCCAGGGTGATGGTCATTGATGATGGTCAAACCCGTATGGCCATTGCGTCGATTGACGCGATCGGATTTGGACATGACGATGTGATTCGGGTCCGAAAAAAGATTTCCCCCGCTTCGGCTATCACCTACGCAACCATCCACAGCACCCATACCCATGAAACACCGGATTTGATTGGATTATGGGGAAAGGGAGGCTTTGCCTCGGGGGTAAATCCGGCATACAAACAGTTGGTGATTGATCGGACGGCAGAAGCGATTGATGCAGCAGTGAGCCAAATGCGTCCTGCTTTCCTGCGGATAGGACGAGATTTGGAAGGTGCCATTCCCCTGGTCAATGACAGTCGGAAACCATTTGTTTTGGACCCTGGCATCCGAATTTTACAAGCCATTGATACTGCTTCGTCCGAAACCCTGGGAACGCTCTTTTGCTGGGCAGATCATCCAGAAGATTTGTGGAGTAAAAACCTGTTGATTAGCTCTGATTTTCCCCACTACGTCCGAGAAGGCATGGAAAAGGGCGTGGCAGTAGGGGATAGCGTGTTCATGGAAGGTGTGGGCGGAATGTGTGTGTATGTAAATGGTGCCATTGGTGGGCTGATGACCACTGATCCTGAAACGGGAATTACGGCACTGGATCAAGACACCAGCTATTTTGCACCCTCTTTTGCAAAAGCAGAAGCACATGGGAAACGCCTGGCGATGCTGGGACTGTCTGCACTGCACGAGCCGGATACAATGATAACCCAGGCCAGTTTGGGCATCCGTGCCAAAAGTCTCCATCTCCCCCTTGACAATCTACTCTTTCGTCTTGCCGCTGGTCTGGGTATTCTGGACCGGGGCATGCCGGAATGGATGCACCTTCGCACCGAGCTCTCCGCCTGGACGCTGGGGCCCATCGGTTGTTTACAGGTGCCCGGAGAGATTTATCCCGAAATTGTCAATGGCGGCATCGAGGCCCCGACCGGTCAGGACTTTGTCTCTGCGCCATTGGAAACGCCACCTTTGCGGCCGCAGATACCCGGCCGATTCAAACTGGTTTTTGGCCTGGCCAATGATCTGATCGGTTACATCATCCCATACAGCGAATGGGATGAGGAAGCGCCCCATATTTATGACTTACCTGACTCGCCCTACGGCGAGATCAATTCCCTCGGTCCACAGACCGCGCCCATCATTTACCGGGAATCGGTTGAGGTTTTAGAAGCTGTTACAAGGAAAGAGGGAACTGATTGAGAATAAGCAAACGTCAACCAGCGTGCGCCTCTAAGGTACCTCTACGACATCAAGAATCTGGCTCACGATCTGTTCAGCGGTTACATTTTCTGCCTCAGCTTCGTAGGTCAGACCGATCCGGTGGCGCAGGACATCATTGGCGATGGCACGCACATGCTCCGGCACCACAAAGGCTTTACCCTGAATGAAGGCATAAGTTTTGGCGGCCAAAGCGAGATTGATGGATGCACGTGGCGAACCCCCATAGTTGATGTAGTGGGTCAACTTCTCCAGCTTATGGTCTTTGGGATAGCGGGTGGCAAAGACAATGTCTACAATGTATTGCTGGATGCGATCATCAAGATACACCTGCTTCACCGCTTTACGGGCATTGCGAATGTCGTCCAGGCTTGCCTGCGGCTGAAGCGGCTGCATTTCCTGGTTGACAATCTTGGTGATGATGGTTTTTTCGTCCTCCTTGGTCGGATAGCTGATCACTGCCTTGAGCATAAAGCGGTCAACCTGTGCTTCCGGAAGCGGATAGGTTCCTTCTTGCTCAATGGGATTTTGTGTCGCCAGCACCAGAAAAGGTTCCTCCATTTTGTAGGTGGTTTCTCCCAGTGTCACCTGCTTTTCCTGCATGGCTTCCAGCAAGGCACTCTGCACCTTGGCAGGGGAACGGTTGATCTCATCTGCCAGAATGAAATTGGCAAAGATGGGTCCTTTTTTAACCGAAAACTCATTGGTCTTCTGGTTAAAAATCATGGTGCCGACTACGTCTGCAGGCAACAGATCCGGGGTAAACTGGATACGACTGAATTTTCCGGATACGGCTTTGGACAGGGTATTGATGGCGAGGGTCTTGGCCAAACCCGGCACGCCTTCCAATAGAATGTGTCCACCCGAAAGCAACCCCATCAGGAGGCGGTCAACCATATAAGCCTGGCCAACTACGTATTTGGAAACTTCAGCTTTGAGCCTGGGGATAAATGCGCTCGCTTCATTGACCACGGCCTGCCGGGCCTGCATATCTTGTCCGAGAATTTCAGTCATATTAAATTTTTTGCTCCGCAAAAATAGCACAATCATTTCCTCAGGTGAATCCCGAGATTGTTAAAGTTGTGTTAAAGAAAAAGCGAGGGTTGTATCACGCTTCTGCCACAATTGCGGTCGCTTCAATTTCCACCACCAGACCCTTTTGAACCAGTGAATAGACCTCTACCAGGGTACATACGGGGCGTATGTTGTCGAATACTTCCTTGTGGGCACGGGCAATGTCTTCCCAATATTCCATGTCGGTGGTGTAAATCCGGGTCCTAACCACATCCTTCATGGATGCACCCGCATCTTCAAGGGCTTGTTTGATCTTTAATAGGACATACTGCGCCTGATCATAGGCTTCCTCTGGGAACAGAACTTCCTCACCTTCAAGTGCAGCCGTTCCGGCTACTTCGATGGTGTTTCCGACTCTAACCGCCCGGGAGTAGGCGGCGACATCTTCCCAATGTGTGTCGGAACTGATATTCTTACGGGATGTTTTTTTTGACAAGATGCTGATGCTAAACGCGAAACGGGAGACAGCCGGGTCTCGACCTCTCCATTCATGTGGGAATGAGGGTAAAAATATCGTTTTTTATCGAATGGCACGAATGTTTCGACATTCTGAATTACGAA
>JBCBZF010000178.1:0-8642 GCA_039815525.1 Bacteroidota bacterium
ATCGTTTTATTTTTGGCGTATACACTGTTCCCACCGGTGACAAAAATCAACTCATCATCCAGAAATTTTTTATAGCGAATCCCTGATTGGGAAGAATGATTTTCGAGTAGGGCCATGTCAATCTTATTGGACAAGAGCAGCTGTTCCATCTCGAATGAATTTCCATTGATCAGACGGATTTGAATGTTGGGATATCGTTTATGGAAGGAAGCGATGGTTTGCGGGATCAGATATTGGGAAATGGTGGAACTGGCCCCGATGACGAATTCTCCGGCAATGTCATCATGGAGTTTGCTGATTTCGAAATCAAGTTCCCGGTACTTTTGGCGGATCTGTCGAAAGGATTTATACACCATATCTCCCGCAGGCGTGAGATAGATTTTGTTGCCCCTCCGGTCAAATAAGCTGAGGTTGAATTTGATCTCAAGCTGCTTGATGTGTTTGGTTACCGCAGGTTGACTGATGCTCAGATCATCTGCCGCCTTCGAAAAACTCAGTTGTTCTGCGACAGCAAGAAAGACAAGATCCCGATAGTTCATTGTTTTCGTCTAAATCGCTTTCCCTATCAAATTACGCGCAAAATTTTTAGCATAAATCTGGCGGGAAAGAGGACTCAACATAGGCAGAAGATTTTACATCCGCACAGCAATTTGTTGCCGGTAAGGGGATTATTTCTGAGGCTGAAACCTGAGCCAGGCCTTCTTCATGGGATGAAAAGCGTCTCCTATTCTTTGGTATTGGTGGATGTTTCCAGTCAAGGCAGGGGTAACATCCATCTTCAGATACAGAAAACCGAATGTGGTTGACAAAATCCAATCACTGGTTTTGGCCAGCGGATAGACATCACTCCTGCGAATCCACTCGCTACTGATTTGCATCTTCAACTGTCCTTTCCGGGCTTTGTCAAATGTGAGTCTTCCGTCAAATTCATCTGTCTCTCCTGCCACCTGGCTGCTCACCCGAATCGTCTGATCAATGTCCTGTTCAATGGGATGATCCCACGCTTTCTCCAGAAAAAATTGGGCGATCAAATGGGCGGTCTCTTCAATGAAGATGACACACTTTGCATTGATCATGATGGAAATACTCACGTCTTCTGCCGGGTAATGAACAATGACGGTCCTGGCACCTTGCCAGCTTCCGGCATGTTCTACCGTTTTTCGTCCGTGCATATCCTGATTGATGCGCCAGCCAAGTCCAACCTGCGTCTGTTGTCCGTCTTTTAGCTGATGGGACTGAAACATTGTCTGTACCACCGGCTGCTCAATGAATCCATTGCTGTAGGCCCGCATCATCTTGACCAGATCAACAGACGTACTTCGAAAACCCGCACCCGCCAGTTTATAGCTGCCATCTACCAGCTTGGTGTCTTTGGTGAGTTTGTCTTTTTTGAAGAAATAGGCACTGGCATCCTGTTCAGAAAGCGCAGACAAAACTTCTGGCTTTGTGTGCGTCATGCCCAATGGCGCAAAGACATCTTCTTGCATGAATGATTCATAAGACTTAGCTGCTGCGCCTTCTATGACCGCCGCCAACAGATTGTAAGCATGACTGGAATAACGATACTCTGTATCGGGCTCAAACAGCAATTCGCCTTTTTCCATCAACTCTATCCGCTCTCTGGTGTTTGAATACCGGCGGTTCTTTTTCTTTTTGGGCCGATGGGGCACACCAGCAGTATGGCCCGCCAATTGGCGGACAGTCAGATTTGCGTAAGGCGATTCCAAATAGGACACATAGTTCTTGATTGGGGCATCAATGTCCAGTTTTCCTTCACTGATCAGGCGCCCCAGCGCAGTTGCCGTCAGGACTTTGGCTACTGAAGCAGTTCTGATACTGGTTTCTGGCTGCATGGGCCGTTGCCGTTCCACATCCGCAAAGCCAAAGCCTTTGCTATACAGCAGTTGACCTTCCCTGGCAATGGAGATAGACAAACCTGGTAGCTTGGTTTTCGTAAGAAAAGCTTCCATGAGCCCGTCTACGCGTTCAAAGGATGGCTTTTCAGAGAGTTTTTGGGAGAATAGCGGGCCGGTGAAAAGCAGAACCAAGGCCAATAGATAATGTGTTCCAATGAAGAATCGTAGCATGGCAGGAATGATTTTCTGCAAGACGCCTGTGCAGGAGGAATGTTACAGGGGGCACTACTATACACTGACAGTCGGGGCGTTTGGCAAAACCCAATACAATCCTATACTGCATCAGACATTGAGACGTTTTTAGTTTGTTGAAGGCAGTTTGGCGACACTTTTCCTACCTTCATTTTCTACACCATCACGCAAACCCTATGCAAACCCAAGCTTTTTGGCGTACGGCCCTTTTTAGTCTGCTGATGTCTGTCCCTGTGTTGAGCCTGTTGGCCCAGCAGACCTATTATCCCGAAACCAAGCTCCGCAGCGACATCAGACTTGCTGTGGTTGAACGCTTGAAACGAAAAGCGCAAAGGCAGCCGCCCGCTCTCCTGAACCTGGTATTCAAAACCAATCAATGCGTAAAGCCTTATGAGGATTTGGCCAAGAAATACGGTTGGCCAGCTTATCAGGGACCGACGGCTTTGGCTTTTTATGAAATTATCCTCACAGAAATCATCCAGGGCCGCGAATTCAATGATCCACAGATTCGGGAAATCTATGAAGCCAAGAAAGCGGTTTATCTGGCCGAAAGGACTGATGCTGATCTAGGCAATGAAGGTCTGCAACGCAAATACGATCCACTGATCATGGAAGGCCTATGGGTCGCGACCATGCTCAAAATCTCTAAGAAGCATCGCCCTACCGCGGAGCAATTGGCACGAGACTTATTGGATGGGAAATCTGTTTCAGTTGCAGCTGAAGGCTTGCCCATTGAATCGACTTCACCGGCCAGAACTTCCCGTCCTGAATCGTCCGCGCCGAAACCGACCACCAGCCCTGAGAGGCAGAAAGATGTTTCTCCCGCTGCGTCTCAAGCATCGGTTCCCGCACCGCCAGTCGAAGACATTATTCTCCGAACGGTCACTTCCTACGGATTGAGTGGCACATATATCGAAAATGAGGTGAGTGTGTTGTTCAAAAATGGTGAGATGCTCACGAATCCGACGGTGCCTTTGTCGGAATTGGATGTTCGTGAATCTAAACAATCCTCTCCCAAGAAGTGGGCTAAATGGGAGCGGAAAGGCAATGTGTTGGAAGTGCACAAAGCCTGGAAAAATAAAACCTATGAATGGAAAAAGTGGTTTGCCCTCCGTCCTGGTAAGAATGGAAAGAGCCTGAGTGGACGCTTCAATACCTCTGACGGCTTTGGTGGGGCCAGTGTCATCAATGCCAGTACCGTTCAGTTTGATCGCTCCGGTCGTTTTGCCTGGAAAACCATCAAGGGCGGGAATACCAGTTGGAAGCCAATGTACAGCCAAAGTGAAACGGCTGGTACCTATGTGGTCGATGACTACAGCCTGCATCTGACCTATAACAATGGCCGCAAAGAGTCGTTTTTCTTCGGCCTCTATCCCAAAGATGATGTACATTTTGTGATTGGGTCGCGGCATTTTACCCCGGTGGAGTAGGGGACAAGCGGAGGCGTGTGTGAGCCTGAATGTTCTTCCTTACTGGTACGTCTGGATGATGCTGTCCTTTGCCTTGCCAATGGCATTGCCCCGATCCTGATGCAGAGTAGGGGTGCCATCTACGACGCTGACCGCGACCATGTGTCCGGGCGTTTCACATAAATAGTTGCCGTCTGGGAGATCCTCAATTTTTGCAGCAGGATTGGCGATTTTGTCTAAGCCCAAAGACCGATAGAGGGCTTCCCAATTGATGTCATATTCTTTGTAGGCGGCTAAAGCGGGTGTGGTCCAAATGTGATTGTGCAGCTCAAGGGCAGATCCTTTGCCATAGGGTCGCTGGCCATAGCCGATGAGCGCTTGCAGGGCGCAGCCTTTTTTCACATCATACGCCTGCTTGATGTCTGATGTCTCCGCTTCTTCCTCGGCAGCCGGTTCTTCTATGTCACAGTTATAATATTCCGCCAATTCTTCTTTGGTCGGTGAATTGCGGAATCCTTTGATGAAAGTGTCGAATTCTTTCCAGGCTTTCTCCGGCCCGATGGATTGTAAATACTGTTTTGCCTCATCCTGTTTCCCAAAGAAATACTCCATGTTCCGTATGTGGGCCTGCGTGATCCGCATTTGAATCACCATGGACTTTTGTTGCAGGAGCTTTTCATCCGCTTTTGCCTGCATGACTTGTACATATTGTACCTGCGGACTGCTATTGGCGGCATCCTGATGCTTTTGCTGTTGCAAGTGATGAGGGGTTGACATTCCGGCATGACTGGCGGCCGGGGTCATCGGTCTGTGTGATTTGTTTCTTGGCAACCTCATATTTTAATATCTGAAAAATCTGTTCTACTGGCAAACCAGATAGAATGGGGACCAAAACGGATTTTCGAAATACTTATTGATCAACTACTTCCCTCACACCAATTTCCTCCCTAATTTAAAGCCTGAATGCTGAGACAGACCGCGAAAGGTCGTCAGCAAATTATCAGGATCTACTTCAACTCCGATTCATGGGATCAACTATCTTTCTAGGCCAGACGCCTCTTCATCAGCCTGAAGCTGCGATTTCAGGAGAATACGTATCGCTTCACGATCAGCGCTTTTACAGAATCACCAATTACGACGCGATGCGGCCGTTTTTCATGAGCCTCGTCAGTCATTCGGACCACTGGCTGTTCATTTCCAGCACCGGCGGATTGACCGCTGGCCGGAAAAATCAACAGAATGCCTTATTTCCCTATTATACCGATGATAAACTGGCGGCCAGTGCAGAACATACCGGCAGCAAAAGCATTTTCCTGCTTGAAAAAGATTTGAAAACCTATCTCTGGGAGCCATTTTCTCAATCCTACCGCTCCCTTTATTCCATCAATCGGAATCTGTATAAAAACCAAACGGGTAACATTCTCCTCTTTGAGGAGGTCAATCACGATTTAGGACTGCAATTTCGATACAGCTGGCAGTTTTCGGAAGCATTTGGCATCGTCCGACACGCAGAGCTGACCAATCTGGCGGAGGAAAGCAGAAACGTTCGGATCCTGGACGGCATCCAGAACGTCTTGCCATACGGTATTCAGCCAGTGATGCAGGATGTGCGCAGCAATTTGAGCCATGCTTATAAAAAGAATGAACTGGATGCTACGTCCGGCCTGGCCATGTTTATGCTCAGCGCCATGATCGTCGACAAAGCTGAGCCGAGTGAAGCTTTACGGGCCACCACGATTTGGAGCCACGGGCTGTCAGTTGAGCACCATCTGTTGAGCAGCCGTCAGCTGAACCAGTTCCGGAAAGGCGAAGCCGTGCGCACCGAAGTAGATGTCAGAGCAGAACCCGGTTCTTATCTGGTTGGCAGCCACCTTGAACTTGCGGCCGGCACATCAACGGATTGGTATATCGTGAGTGAAATCAATCAGGATCATGCGGCGGTAGAAGCATTGAAAAAGCAGCTGAGCACTGATCCTGCCGGGTTGCGCAGGGATCTGGAAGCCGATCTGGCCCGGGATACCGCGCGGCTACGTCAATTGGTGGGCATGGCCGATGGCCTGCAATGCACCGGAGACGAACTGATGGTTGGGCGCCATTATGCCAATGTGCTGTTTAACATTATGCGGGGCGGCATTTTTGAAGATCAGTATGCGGTTGAAAAAGATGATCTGCTGGAATATGTGCGGACCATTCGTCCGGGCTTGCTCACCGAAGAAGCCTCGTTTTTTGAAGGGCTCAATGAACAGTTTGCCTATCAGGATCTGATCCAGACCGCAGAAGCCAGCCAGGACGCCAATCTGATCCGGATTGCCTACGAATACTTGCCGCTCTCTTTCAGCCGCAGACACGGCGATCCCAGCCGCCCCTGGAACCAGTTTTCGATTGAAACCCGCAATGCGGATGGCAGCAAAAGCCGCTATTATCAGGGCAATTGGCGGGACATTTTCCAAAACTGGGAGGCGCTGGCTATCTCCTTCCCCGCTTTCATCAATGGCATGATCACCAAGTTCGTCAATGCGTCAACCATTGACGGCTACAATCCATACCGCATCACGCGTGACGGGATTGATTGGGAAGTGATCGAACCGGATGACCCCTGGTCATTCATCGGCTACTGGGGCGACCACCAGATCATTTATCTGCTCAAACTACTGGAAGTGTCAGCGCAGCACAATCGTGACGCACTGGAAACGCTGGTAGCGGCCAGACAATTTGTCTACGCCAATGTACCCTACCGCATCAAGTCCTATCAGGACAT
This sequence comes from Bacteroidota bacterium, assembly GCA_039815525.1. Classification (GTDB taxonomy): domain Bacteria; phylum Bacteroidota; class Bacteroidia; order J057; family J057; genus JBCAWW01. Next base: position 6,276 of record JBCBZF010000178.1, read on the forward strand.
TCGCAAAGATCCACAGGATACCATCGATTTTGATGAGGCGGTCCAGCAGGAAATTGAAAGCCGCTGTGCGCGCCTTGGCGCGGATGGCAAATTGATGCACAGTCCAGCGGGAGACATTGTCCGGGCCAGTCTGGCGGAAAAGATGTTGCTGACTCTGCTGACCAAATTGTCCAATTTCGTCCCAGAGGCAGGTATTTGGCTCAACACCCAACGTCCCGAATGGAACGATGCCAACAATGCCCTGGTCGGCAATGGCGTGTCCATGGTTACGCTCTACTATATGCGTCGCTACATCAGCTTTTGCGAAAATTTCTTCGGCCAGCTGAGCCCTGCGCAATTTCCTTTCAATGCTGCAGTGGTTGATTTACTCAGTGGGATCAGCCAGAGCTTTGCCAAATGGGGTGAAAAAACTGAAAGTGGTTTCTCTGATCAGGAACGCAATGCCATGATGAATGAGTTGGGTAGGTTAGGAGAAAGCTATCGCAAGCAGGCTTATCAGGGCTTTGACGGACAGGAGAAAATGGTCAGCAAAGCTGATTTGGCGGACTTATTTCAGCATGCGCAAAAGCTGCTGGATCATGCCATTCGCCTCAACCAACGCGAAGATGGTCTCTACCATGCCTACAATCTCATCACCATAGAGGAAGACACCGTCAGCCTTTCCTATCTGTACGAAATGCTCGAAGGACAGGTCGCAGTGCTGTCTTCCGGTTTGCTCAATGCCGAAGAATCTCTCGCCGTTCTTGATGCCCTGAAGCAAAGCGCGATGTACCGCGAAGATCAGTATAGCTATCTGCTCTATCCGAATCGGCAGCTGTCACGTTTCCTGGACAAAAACTGCCTTCCGTGCGATTTTGTGCAGCAGTCTCCCCTGGCGCAGGCCCTGCTGCAAGCTGGGGATGAACGCCTCCTCAGCGAGGATGTCAATGGAGAATTTCATTTTTGTGGTGATTTCCACAATGCGCAGGATCTCCAGGCGGCCCTGGATCAACTGAAAGAAGGTGAATTTGCCGCTTTGGCGGCTGCCGAAGCGACGGCTTATTTGCAGGTGTTTGAAGAGATGTTCAACCACAAAGCTTTTACTGGACGGTCCGGTACCTTCTTTGGCTATGAGGGACTGGGCAGCATTTATTGGCACATGGTCTCCAAATTGCTGTTGGCCACCCAGGAAATCATCTATGCGCACCCCAATGCCTCTGAATCCGTGCGTGGTCGCTTGATTGATCATTATTATGAGATTCGGGCCGGTATCGGCATCAACAAGTCACCAGAACTGTATGGGGCCTTCCCCACTGATCCGTATTCTCACACCCCTGCTCACAAAGGCGCGCAGCAACCCGGTATGACCGGACAGGTCAAGGAAGACGTGATCAACCGCTGGGCCGAGCTGGGCGTACAGGTATCTGACGGGAAACTGTCATTTGCACCGACTTTCCTCAGCCCGTCAGAATTTCTGACCCAGGCGGAAAGCTTCAGCTATCTGAACCAAAGCGGCCAGATGGAAGCGATGCAACTCGCTACAGGGGAGCTAGGCTTTACCTATTGTCAGGTACCAGTCGTGTATCGGCAGGCTGAAAGCAATCAGATACTTCTCCATCGGACCGATGGGACAACTGATGTGGTTGAAGGGCTGGAACTGAATCGGACCGATTCTGCGCGGATTTTCGGGCGGGATGGGCAAGTAAGCTTGCTTGTGGTGGAGTTGGGAGGATAGAGGAGGTCTTCTGATTTTTATAAAAATGAATCAATTTGACAGAATATTGCGTATATTCGATAGTGGCTTGTTCGCTTTCATGCTTTTGAATGCAATGAATAGCTGGAAATAAACGCGGTATACTAAAATGAAGGCAGTTTGAGAATTCTCTTTCTCTCAAACCGCTGACTTTGAGGGTATACCGTAACGAAAAATGCTTTTATTTTTCCAAAGTAGTTCACGTTTGGTATAAGAGTATTTTTATGAGCCTTGGTGGATCATCTAAGGCTCCACTTAGTATATGTGTACCCATATTGTTAGATTTTTCCAATCCCAAAAAGATGATAGAGGATGTTCAAGAGAAAGCCAGAAAGTTGATGGCTAAGAATAAATTAGGCCAGGCGATCAAGGAGATTGGCGAATTTTTAAAAACAGTTGATAATGCTTCATTAGAAAAAATTCATCTCTTGATCTCTGGTCGATTCGTACAACTTCAAGAGGATGAAAGAGATGAGACAATCACTGTCCAAGACCGCTATCATATCAAGAATAAGATTCGGAAAAGTCTTTTGACACTAATAGGAATGCTTTCTGAAATAGATGAAGGGAGTATTCAACAGCAAAATACGAGTATAGTGCCTTTTACTTTTGTTGAGGAGCAGAATAATATATAC
>JBCBZF010001009.1:0-2657 GCA_039815525.1 Bacteroidota bacterium
AAGCCAAGACGCCTATCCAGTGGAACACAAAAAGTCTTGTCTCACCTAAACACCAAACATTGTTCAAAGAGGAACACTTGCATTTGTTGCGTCTTTTTCATCAACTTTGGCTTGCGATCTCGAGGCGCCCAAACGTTAAATTGATTTTGTAGATAAAATTCACCAAATGTGTCGACATCCTTAAAAAATACATGTTCGATTTTTGACCAAGAAACCCGAGTCAAGCCCGATTCATACTTCAAGCGGGGAATACCAAGGCAGAAAAAAATTATCCAATTAGAGAGCGCATGACGTCACTATTCGTCATTTCTACACACGCTGATTGGATGTCGATGTGGCATTGCCGATTGAAGTATGAACCAACCAAGCTAAAATGCTCTTACTTCACATCCTTCCAACGAACGTAAATGCTCAAAATCACTCGCTTTTAGCGGTAATTTAGCCATCAATTCAATGGCGTCTCGTAACTCGAGTTGACCGCGTTTTTGTTCCACATTCTTTTGGTCTTTATCATTGCGTCTGCGTTCTAAAATGATAAAATATGTACAAACCGGAGATGCTTTTGCATTGGCGTTGCTTGCTATCCGGAAAAGCATTTTCAGTCTCCCAATCTTCGTTATGATCTGCAAATTCTGAAAGATAAACAGGATGCTGGCGCACATTATGCCGTAACCCAAATGTTCTATGATACGGACAAATACTTCGAGTTTGTTCAAAAGGCCCGGGACTTTGGAATTACAATGCCAATTGTGCCTGGCATGAAAATCATGACCAGCAAAGGGCAATTATCCCGTCTGCCATCCATTTTCCATATTGATATTCCCGAAGAGCTAACCGATCGTATGCTGACAGCTAAAAGCCGGGAAGAAGAGATTCAGGTTGGGATTGATTGGGCCATGAAGCAGTCCCTTGCGCTTTTGGAAGCCGATATCCCTTATCTGCATTTTTATATCATGCAAAACACTTCGCCCTTCGTGAAGCTGATGGATCGCTTAAAGAAAAAATTGTAGAGCCTGACAGGCAAATTTGGTTGTCTGAGGGGAGCATGAGTTTCTGAACATCTACCCCTCGATTGGCAACCGAACAAAGAAAACACTGCCTTTGTCGGGCTCACTGTGCACCTGCAGCTTGCCCTTTAGCTTCCTGAGCATATGCTGTGCAATGGTGAGTCCGATTCCGGTACCCTTGGTTTTACCGTCCTGATCCAGTCTGGTAAACAGCTTGAAGATTCGTTTTTGATCATCCTGATCAATTCCTGCACCATTGTCCTGAATCGCAAAACAATGGTGATTGGGTTCCAATCGATATGATATGTCGATTTTGGGGCTGCCGTTTGCACCACCATATTTGATTCCATTGGAAATCAGATTTTGAAAAACGAGATGTAAAATGTGGCGATCAGCCTGAATGCTTTCTGGCATTTCCTGCACATCAATTTGTGCATCATATTTGGTGATGAGGTCTGCTAAATCCTGCCTGACCGCCGTAAGGACTTCATCAGGGCTCAACTTATCTGTATTGGGCGCGATTTCCTGCAGACTGGCAAATGTTAACAAATCATCAGTGGTCTGTTTCATGCGCTTGCTGGCATCATAAACATAGCCCATATACTCGGTTTCTTTGGGGTCCAATTTACCCGCCAGCTTTTTTTGAAGGACGTTGGTGAAGTTGAGAATGTTTTGGATTGGTGCTTTGAGGTCATGAGAGGCCAGGTACGCATACTGTTCCAGGACCTCATTAGAGGTTTTCAGGGCTTGATTGCGATTCTGAAGACGGTCAAAAATCCGCTTGAAAATAAAGTTGATTTCGAAATAGATGATCCCCAATGACAGCAATGTCAACAAGATTTCAATCACGATGATCAGGATGAGTTTGCGGTCAGCATCTTCCTGAAGATTACTCACAATTGCATCCATCTGAAGCAAATAGCTTTCCTGATTGAGTTCGAACTCTTCCCAATTGACAGGTTTGTCTGTTTCAAGTCGTTTTACATATACAGCAGCCCGCTCGATCTGAGGCTGTAGTTTTTGAAGGTCTTTCAGATTGCGGGTCCGGCGGTAAAAACGAAACCCGGTCCCAATGCGCTTTTCAATGTCCTTGTGTGCTTGCTGCCATTCTGTCAACACTTCCCGCATTTCAAGATTGGGACGCTTCTCGTAGGCGAGCGCTTGTGCCAACAAACGCTGGCTATACATCCTTTGGCGACCACTGATGTTGATCAGTAGGCCATCCTGCGTTTTTTGGTACAACCAGAACTGAATGAATGCCTGGTTAAACAGGATCACACCTACCGAAATCATCACTGCCCGGATGTAGATTTTATGCCTTGCCATCGATAAAATCCTTTTTGAGCGCTTGCAAATGCTCGATTTCCAAAGGTTTGCTCAAGAAGCCCTTCACAACGCTAAAGTCCTTGCTACGCGCTTCATCCTTGTCGTAATTCGAGGTGGTCAGGATGATAACCGGAGGAACATAAGGCACATCCAGGGCTTCTAACTGTTCCAGTATTTCCCAGCCATCGATACGGGGAAGATTCAGGTCAAGGAAAATAATGTCAGGATGGGAGGAATCTGATTGTGTAACGACTTCATCGGCTAACGCCAAGGCTTCGTCCTGCCCATGGGTCACGTGCAGAAAGCTGATCCCAAGCTCACTCT
>JBCBZF010000863.1:0-3177 GCA_039815525.1 Bacteroidota bacterium
ATTTGAATCGAAATTATGGTGTCCACTGGGCCTGGGACAATTCGTGATCCTCGCCCAATCATTTCAGCGATACCTATCGGGGCCGGTCTGCATTTTCAGAACCAGAAACCCAGGCAGTGCGGGATTTTTGTGAAAGTCGCCAGATTCAGATTACCCTCAATTATCACACTTTTGGCAATCTCCTGATCCATCCCTGGGGATACAATGATGACCTCACGGTAGATGATTCTACTTTCAAGGCCTTTGGCCGGGTGATGACCAAAGAAAACAACTATCTGGTGGGCACTGGTGTGGAAACAGTCGGCTATACCGTCAATGGCGACAGTGATGACTGGATGTATGGCGAACAGAGTACCAAAGCCAAAATTTATTCTCTTACACCCGAAGCCGGACCGGGCAATTATGGGTTCTGGCCACCCGCTTTTGAAATCGATCGCATCAACAAAGAAAACCTCCACCAGAATCTAAGCGCAGCCCATCTGCTCCTAAGTCTGAGTGAAGTCATAGACCTTGACCCGGAACTCTTGACTGCTACCAGCGGAAACTTCAATATCGCGATTGATAAAGTTGGTTTGAGAAACGAGGATGTCATTCTTTCTGTACAAGCCATTTCCTCCAACCTGACCCTGAATTTTACCCCCATTACGCTTCAGCAAAATCATCTCGAACGAAGCAACCAATTAATCCCCTATTCCCTCAATCCTGTCGGAGACAGTTTGATGGAAGAAGTCATTTTTGTGGTCAATCTGGATTATGGAAGCTATTCAAGTACAGACACCCTCACCAAACTGTACATCAATGGCATCATGGAACTTGCCTTTGATGATCCGATCCCAAATGCTCAAAATTGGCAGTTGAGTGGCAGTTGGAATGCTACCTCCGAGGACTTTGTCTCACCGCCCATTAGCATGACAGATAGCCCGTTTGGTGACTATGTCAATTCCACCAATTCAAAAACCACCCTGATCACTCCCATTGACCTGACTGATGCGGCTTCTGCTTTTCTGTATTTCGAAGCAAAATGGGACATTGAAGCGGATTATGATTTTGCCAAGGTCCTCATCTCAACCGATGGTAATACCTTCACCCCACTTTGCGGACAATATTCTGAACCGGGTACCCAGGAACAAGGATTGAATGTTCCGGTCTATGACGGGGTTCAGAATGCTTGGGTAAGCGAGCGTATTTGTTTGGACGATTATGTTGGCCAATTGATTTACATCCAGTTTGAAATGGGTGCCGACAATTTCATCAATGGTGATGGCTTTTATTTTGATGATGTTCGGGTTGAGACAATTCAACCGAATCCAAACACCAGCCTTGATCAACTTGCAGGGCAATTGGCGTTCTCGGTTTATCCCAATCCATTCTCTGAACAATTGCTGGTCGAAATTGATGAGCAAAAAGGGCTGGACAATACATCCCTTGAATTGCGCAACACACTTGGCCAACTTGTGCAAAAGCAGGATCAGGTCCATCTTATTTCTGGAATGAATCGCCTTGGCTTCGATACAAGCAATCTTTCATCCGGAATGTATATTCTGAATCTACGTCTGCAAGATGGTTCTCGTCTCAGTAGAAAAGTGATAAAACAATAGACTTTCGACATCATGCTCAAACAATATATCTCATGTATCTTTTGCCTCTTGCTTTTGGCAGTTGCTTGTAAATCCAATGCGCCACAGGAGACCGTCGAGCAGACAGCAGACGATCACATGATCAAGAATCAATTCATCGTCAAGCTCAAGGGACGGGTTGATCCCAAGAATGTGGCAGCAGCCTATCAGCGCTATGGTTTGACGCTCAAAAAGGCGATCAGTCAGTCGATGAATATGTGGGTATTTACCTACGACCAAAGCAGTCTTCCACCGGAGGAAATGCTCCAGACCCTTCAGAATTCTCAGTTCGTGGAGACGGCAGAGTTTGACAAAAAGCTTCAACCCAGAAAGAGAAACAATTAAACATAAACGGGCAGGAATGCATTTTCTGCCCGACTTTCTTGTGGCAAATCGAATTTTCCTAACCGACCTTGATACCTGAAGAACACATACAGATCCGCTATTTCAAAGGGACTGCCAGCCCGGAGGAGCGTACTTTGATGGAAGATTGGCTGAAAGCTAATTCAAAAAACGAAGCCGTTTACGCGACCACCCTTCGTATCTGGCAGCATGCAGCAAATGCAGAGCGGTTTCGGGATATCGATCCGGCAGCAGACCTGGCTCAATTGAAAAGAAAGAGAGAAGCAAAAGGGGTTGAAGCATCAGCTAAGCGGATGCCACCCAGATGGCTGATTGCGGCAGCGATTGTTTTGCTGATCGTGTTTGCTGGCATTTGGTTTGTCAATCAGCCTGTAAAATGGACAAGCATCACTTATGCCCAAAGCACTTCAGTACAACTAAAAGACGGGAGCAGAGTCTGGCTCAATCGAGGTAGCAGCATTTCTTATCCGGAAACATTCTCTGGTCCAGAAAGACAGCTAAGCTTAGCCGGTGAAGCCTATTTTGACATCGCGCCCAATCCAGAACGGCCCTTTGTCATTGAAGCAGGCAATGCCCGCATTCAGGTCGTAGGTACCGCTTTCCAGGTCTCTGCCTATGATCATCTTGACAAAGTGGAATTGGTGGTAACCGAAGGGAGAGTCTATTTCTCTGCCCAAAACAGTCGGCAAACATTTCTGGCGATTGAAGCGGGCCAGCAAGCCCTCCTGGCAGCCAATGGCGCCATCCAGATGCTTCCAAAAGCAAGCCCAAATGCACTTGCCTGGCAGACTGGACGTCTTGAGTTTGACGCGACCCCAATAACAGAAGCCATGACACAGCTGGAACGGCACTTTGACTGTCAGTTTAACTGGCCTGATACAAAGCGTCCGGAAAATTGCACCCTCACCAGTGTTTGGGAAAATGCCAGTCTGGACGAAGTACTGGAAGATTTGACAGAAACACATGGCTTGATTTCCCAGAGAAAAGGGAAAAAAATTATGATCCTACAGATCTGTGTGTAAGACGCCTCATATGCAACAGTTTGTCCGCGTCATTTGCCTGCTCCTTTTCCTCACGCAAGGTGTCCACAAACTGTATGCACAGCAAGATGTCCTGTCTCAACCCATTCATCTTTCTCAACCAAGCGGCACCGTTGGCGAATTGCTGACCCTATTGCGTCAGACTTCAGGGATTACCC